>JASFPJ010000159.1:0-7264 GCA_050116035.1 Candidatus Aminicenantota bacterium
TTCTTTAACCGAAAGGCCTTTGGTGTAAAAAGGAAAAGGATTCGTGGCGACTCTCACACCTTCAAGTGTGAATCCTTCCTTTTCAAACAAATCCCTTGCTCTTGCAAGAAACGCTTTAGTCTCTCCAAGGACCTCAAGATAATTCTCCGGAGTGATGCAGACACCCGCAGTTATTGTCCTGAGGTTAAACGCATCCTGTGTAAAAGAAAAACTGGCAAGCAGTGAGATGACTAAAACAATCGAAAAGCATAAGTTTACCCTTCTATTCATTTCAGACTTCTCCTTTAGTTTTTAGACTTTAATTTTTTATTTGAATAACTCTCCCCACTCCCATCTGAACAAAATTCTCACCATACGCTTGCTTGAACAATCCAATCGCCAAGTCACCTGTGCAGTGAGTCGCACCAACCTTCTGAACTCCCAACTCTTTGAACTGTCTAATAATCTCTTTCACCTCGGCTTCAGATTTTCCTCCAAGATGGAATCCTCCAAAAACTAGGTAGACATCCTTTTTGACGACTTCTTTCGCCTTTTTGACCATACCCGCGATTCCTGGGTGCGCGCATCCGGTGATGACAACCAGCCCTTGATTTGTGTCAAGTATCAATGCCTGTTCATTGACTGGACCCGTTATTTCTCCTGTCAGATGAACATTTTTACAAATCTCGACAGGTTCATCCACTGATACGATCTTTGCCCCTGCATCCTTTACTCTTTGTTTAAAGGTGTTTGGGAATGAGTGCGGAACGTAAACTGTCACCTTATTGTTTTCTTCTAAAAACGCAAACAGTCCTCCAGTATGGTCTCCGTGATTATGAGAGAGCGGAACAAGGTCGACATCCTTAAGATTCACATTGAGTGTTTTGACATTGTGGAACAGAATATCACTCCGCGTTCCAGTATCAAACAAGATGGCCTTCTCTGTTCCCTTGATGATGCAGGAAAATCCCCAATCCGTCTTCAAGCCTTCCCCAAAAGGGTAGTTGTCATACAGGATTGTGATGGTTATTGAGCTACCTTCCAGGAAAGAAGCATTCCCACAGAGTAAAAATCCAGAAAGAATGAATAAGGCGAAAATTTTTTTCATGACTCCCTCCATATGAAACAACATTATTATTTTCTCCTCTTCTGTTGGAAAATTCAAGTTATTCAGGACTCCTTGTGTGGGAAGTTCGGCTCCACAGGATAAAAGGCTTGAATTTCCTTCTTAATAAAAATAAGATGTTTTCACCTGCAATTCAATGCGTACGAACCATGCCTCACCAGGAAAGCAAGCACACCTGATTAAGCAATCCAATATTTAAGAAGGGAGGGTAATAATTATGCATCACAAACTTCTTTTAAAATCTCTTTCATTTATCCTTTGTGTTTTGATCATTGGCTTTTCAGTCAGCTGCGCCCAGAAGGAGCCCGCGGACCTCGCTCTGATTAACGGGAAAATTGTGACTGCTGACAAAAAGATACCCGAGGCCCAGGCCCTGGCGGCAAAAGATGGCGTCATTATTGCCGTCGGAAGCAACAAGAAAATCGAGCGCTACATAACCGAACAGACTCAGGTGATTGACCTCGAAGGGAAGTTGGCTATTCCCGGATTCACCGATGCTCATGGCCACTTCACCAGCCTGGGACGCTCCCTCTTGCGCTTGAACTTGATGGACGTTAAAAACTGGGATGAGGTCGTGGCGCTGGTGAAAGCCGCGGTTCAAAAAACAAAGTCCGGAGAATGGATTCTGGGAAGGGGCTGGCATCAGGAGAAATGGAACAAAACACCTCAGCCTAACGTGGATGGACTTCCGATCCATCATGCTCTGAGCATGGTTTCCCCTGATAATCCTGTCTTACTCTCTCATGCCAGTGGACATGCTTCATATGCCAATGCCAAGGCGATGGAGCTGTCCGGAATCACAAAAGAGACTCCAGATCCGCCTGGAGGAGAAATCGTCAGAGACTCTAAGGGAAATCCCATCGGCGTGTTCCGGGAGAGGGCCCAACAGCTGATAGACAGAACAGCCAGTCATTATGTGGATAAACGAAGTCCAGAAGAAATCGAGGCTGAACAGATACAGATAATCGAATTGGCCATGCAGGAATGCCTCGCAAATGGAGTCGCCAGTTTTCATGATGCTGGCTCCTCTTTCGAAACCATTGATCTCTTTAAAAAAATGGCAGAAGAAGGCAAGCTCAAGATGCGGCTCTGGGTTATGATCAGAGATAGTAACGAACTCTTAAAGGAAAAGCTACCAGAGTATAAAATCATCGGAATGGCAGATAACCATCTGACAGTTAAGGCCATTAAACGATCGCTCGACGGGGCGCTGGGTCCCCACGGAGCCTGGCTGCTGGAACCGTATGAAGATCTTCCCAGCAGTGTGGGACTCAACACCACTCCTATTGATGTCATGAAAGAGACAGCGCAGCTGGCCATAGAGAACGATTTCCAGTACTGTGTGCATGCCATCGGAGACAGAGCGAACAGGGAAACTCTGAATATTTTTGAGGAAGCGTTTAAAGCCCACCCAGATAAAAAAGACCTTCGCTGGCGTATCGAGCACTCACAGCACCTTCATCCGGACGATATTCCAAGGTTTGGCCAGTTGGGAGTGATCGCATCGATGCAGGGAATCCACTGCACTTCTGACGGACCGTATGTGCTCAAGCGGTTAGGTGAAAAACGCGCCAGGGAAGGCGCTTATATGTGGCAGGAGCTGATGAAAACAGGAGCCGTCATCTGCAACGGAACCGATGTTCCTGTAGAGGATATCGATCCAATCGCTTGCTTCTACGCGACAGCGACGCGGAAAACAAAGGATGGAACCTCTTTCTATCCAGATCAACGGATGACAAGAGAAGAAGCGCTGCGCTCGTATACGCTCAATTGTGCCCATGCGGCTTTTCAGGAAGACATTTTGGGCTCAATAACACCCGGAAAGCTGGCGGATATCACAGTCCTGTCTAAAGATATTATGACTATCCCCGATGATGAAATCCTGAGTACTGAAGTGGTTTACACCATTGTTGGTGGGAAGGTGATGTACAAAAAATAGGGCTGCATTCTATCTCAATTTTAAATCTAAGCTACCGATACCGGAATCCACTTCTATATCGATCGAAATTTCTGTTTCACCATACGCATTGTTAGTGTAGACGTCTCCCCTCTTTTTGAAGCCTCTGGCATTCACTGAACCGATCCCATGATCGATCCTGGCACGAATACCAATTTCTTCAGGCAAGTAGACGGTGGCACTCCCTATGCCGCAATCAATGACTATGTCCAAACTCTGTTTAAGTCCTCCGGAAAGGTCAACTATCAGTTCTCCTACACCCATGTCTATATCCAGAAATTTCAGAGTTAATCCCGCTAAGTCAAGCTTGCTCTGGCCGACTCCGCAGTCAATAGTCAGATGGATAGGGACATCATCATTCAAGCCGATATCCCACTCGTTCCGCTTTCGGCCTACAGTCATGCGTCTGGATTTCCCCTGCTTAACAGTCAGAACTCCTCGACTACCGGTCACCCTGTATTTCACTTCGGGTTTCCAGTGGTCGATGTTATACCTGAATTCAGCCTCCATGAGATCCCTGGCTCCTCCAAAAAGATTCATCTCCCCTACGCCCATATCCAGTTTCACATCTACAAACTCAGCCCTTCCTAATTCGATGGTGTGAGTATCATCTATCATCTGACCTGCCACCTCGCATCCCACGAATCCTGCGGCAAGAAGAATGACCAGAGTGATTTTTCTAATATTCGCAAATTTCATCGATAATAACCTCCTCAATCTTATAGTACGGAATTCAACGGACAGAAGTTCACCCGTCTATCAAGGATTTTCAAGCTCGACTGATTTATGGACTTCCGACTTTATTAGAGAGATTTATTCTGTTTGTTGAAGAACTTCTGTCAAACGCTCGATTGTGAAAAGTGCACTTCCCTCAATCAGCAATTCTTTAACTTACCAGGCGATGCCGTAGTCTTCTCCGTAGTTGCTGGAGCCTCCCCAGAAGGTGCCGTGTTTCCAATCAAAGAAAACCGCATTCATCGGGCCAGAGGTGTATTTTCTGACTCTAATGTTGTACCCCATGTTCGCCAGAAGCTCCCTCACCTTCTCGGGAACTCTTTCATTCAGAGTGAGTCTTCCCGGGGTTGCCACATGTTCTCCGAACGAGCTCTGCATCTGATAGCTCACGATATTGGCTGCTTCGCAGGCTTCCTGGACATTCATGCCGAATTCGACCATGCAGAGGAAAAACTGAAGGCAGTTCTGGTCCTGTGTATCCCCTCCCTGGATAGAAAAGGAGAGAAAAGGTTTCCCATCCTTTAAGGCAATACTGGGAGTGAGAGTGGCTCTTGGTCTCTTTCCCGGAGCAACCACATTGAACGGATTCTTGGCCTCATCCAGGACAAAACTCTGCATGCGCTGGCTCATTCCGACCCCTGTTTTTCCGGCGATGCAGGCCGGAATCCAGCCGCCGCTCGGAGTCACGGAAACGACCCACCCTTCCTTGTCTACTGCCTGGATGGAGGTTGTTCCTGCTGTAAAATTCTGTTCGAATTCCGCCCATTCAGCTTGGCTCATCTTATCCGGAGCCTTCTTCCCCACGTTCGACCATTCTTTCAGGAGGTGGAGATAAGGATTCCTTTTCCCCTCAAAAGGATACGGATCGCCAGGCTTCACATCCGGGTCATTCAGATTCCAGTCGATCTGCTCGAGCCGTTCCTTCGCGTATTCCTTGGAAAGCAGCCCTTTTATCGGCTCCTCGGGCGGAAAATAGGGATCGCCGTAGTAAAAATCCCGGTCCGCAAAGGCCAGATTCATCACCTGGTACAGGGTATGGATATAGTTGACGCTGTTGTACTCCATTTTTTTCAGGTCGATATTCTCCAGCATGTTCAGCATCTGGAGGAGAACAGGCCCCTGGACCCAGGAGGTCAGCTTGTACACTTCGATCCCTTTGTAGGTCGTCATCACAGGCTCTTCTATGTATACCTGCCATTTATCCAGGTCTTCAGTGGTTATGAGACCACCCTGTTCCTGGCAGCTCCGCGCATATTCTTCAGCGATATCCCCGCGGTAGAACCGGTCATAGGCGGCATAAATCGCCTCCTTGCGGTTTTTTCCTTCAGCCAGTGCTTCTTCTTCAGCAGCGACCAGCTTCTTCAGAGTTTCCAACAGATCCAGTTGACTGAAGATCTCCCCTGCATGCGGCGCTTCACGCTCTTCTCCAAGATGAGGAAGCAGTATTTTCTCGGAGTATGGCCACTGTTTAATCCTTTTTTTGTTCCTTTCCACTCCATTGGCAAACGCGGCTTCAGCCGGGTAGCCTTCTGCCATCTGCATGGAAGGCTCGAGGACTTCTTTGAGGCTCATCGTCCCATACTCGGCCAGCATGGTCATCAATCCACCCGGAGTTCCTGGAGTCACCGCAGCCAGAGGGCCGTAGGCTGGTGGATATTCCAGTTCGTTTTCCTTGAAGAACTCAGGAGTGGCTCCAGTCGGAGCCACACCCAGAGCGTTGATACCAATGACTTTCTTGGTATGCGGATTGTAGATCAGGGCCTGGGTTTCACCTCCCCAGCCCAAAACATCCCACATTGTGCATGTTGCTCCGAGCATAGCGCACGCAGCATCCACCGCATTCCCGCCTTTCTGAAAAATCGCAGCTCCTGCAGTTGCCGCCAATGGCTTTCCAGTGATGGCCACCCAGTGCCTGCCGTGAAGCACAGGCTTCTCAGTCCGTCCTGTAGTCAATAAACCTGATGCGATAACAAACACGCAGAGTATCAACCAGACCTTCCAACGGGAAAGAATCTTTTTAAGAAAAACCCTCATTTCACCCTCCTTTTCGCCCTTCTAGACTGAAAGCAAAGGGCTTTTTGATTCTAATTTATTTTATCCCTTCCTGTTTTTTATTCCTCCCCCAGCGATTGGGCCTCTGCTTTCTTAATATCCAAAAGCAGTTCACCTCCTCGAGCGACGTTCTCTGGCAAATTCTCCTTGATCACCACACGAATTTTCTGGGCGGGCAGCCCGTAGGCCTCAACAGCGACTTCAGTCAATCCCCTGACAAGCTTCCTTTTGATATCCAGGTCCTCAATCGGAGGTCCTTCAATCGTAATATTGGGCATTTTGGGCCTCTCTATTTGTCTTCGATGTAAAATTTCTCCATCAATGTCCGCCATTTCTTCATCAATTCTTCATTCAGGTCCAGAGGCGGAGCCACATCTTCGGGCAAGAACGGCTTATAAGGATGTTTTTTGGCCTGCGCCTCAAATTCATCCCGCAACTTTTTGAGCTCTTTTGGCTTGGTGAGAAGGTCAACCGCAGATGCAGCCATAGCCTTGGCTCCGGCATTGAGTCCTTTCCAGGCTGTTGTGCCATAGTTGGTGGCGACCGAAGACCAGTGGTGAGCGATCGCTCCCGGAGCCTGGCCAGGAAATCGTATAGTTGCCAAAGGGGCCACAAGGCTGACATCGCCCACATCAGAAGAACCACCTCCGACAAAAACACCCCGCGGCTCTCTAAGACTGCCTACCTTTGTGGGCATGCCTCTCTCAGGCCGACCGAGTTCCTTCTGAAGAGCTTTGGCGAAAGCATTCTCTTCCTCACTCCATTCAGGCATTCCGACAAGTTCGATATTTTTTTGAAAAAGCTCTGCTGCGGCTTTATTGGCATAGCGCTGGTGAATCGCAGTAATCACACGGATACTCAACTCTGTCCCTGTCGCCAGGGCTCCGGCTTTCGCACAGTTAACCACTCTCTCGTACATTTCTTCGAGCCTCTCATCCGAGTTCCTGACATAATACCAGACACTGGCTTTATCAGGCACCACATTGGGAGCCTCTCCCCCCTCTATGATGACATAATGCATCCGGTAGGAGAAAAGGAGGTGTTCACGGAGAAAATTTGTGGCCACGTTCATAATTTCTACGGCATCCAGGGCGCTCCGTCCACCCCAGGGAGATGCACCATGGGATGTCCGGCCTTTAAAAGAAAAAATAGTGGAAAAGAGAGCATTTCCGCCTCGGCCATAACTCGTTCCGAATCCGCTGCTGCTGTGGTTGTCGATCACTGCATCCACATCATCAAATAATCCGGCCCTTATCATGTGCGGCCGGCTGATAACAGTCTCCTCTGCAGGCGAACCGAAAAACTTAATCGTGCCCTTGAAACCGTATTTGTCCATGGCTTCTTTGACAGCGATAGCTGCCGAAATACCTGCCGTTCCCATGGTATTATGACCACAGCCATGTCCAGGAGCTCCC
>JASFPJ010000160.1:0-7245 GCA_050116035.1 Candidatus Aminicenantota bacterium
AGGCTTCAGGAAAAGAAAAACAAAAAATCCACAGTTGCCCGGAAGCTGGCAGCCATCCGTTCATTTCTTCAATTCTGCATGAAGAAGAAATGGGTGGAGGATAATCCGGCTAAGGTCGTGGCCACTCCCAAGCAGGAGAAACATGTGCCGTCTTTTCTTTCCGAAGATGAGATGAAAGAATTCCTGGACATGCCTGATTCGCGACAGCCTCTGGATCTAAGGGATAAGTGCGTGTTGGAGCTTCTGTATGCCACCGGGATCAGAGTGAGTGAGTTGGTCGGGATCAACCTGGAGGATGTGGATTTCACGGAAAGACTGATTCGCATCAGAGGTAAAGGAAAAAAGGAGAGGCTGGTTCCCTTCGGGAAAAAGGCGGAGGACAGCCTGTCTACTTACATCCGGGCCAGAGTTGAGCTCAATAAAGGCAAGGTGGATGTGGATGCCATGTTTTTAAATTATCGTGGGGAGAGACTCACAGCCCGTTCAGTGGAGAGGATCGTGGACAAATACATCCGCATCACAGCGTTGCGCCGGAAAATCAGCCCTCACTCTCTTCGCCATTCTTTTGCCTCCCACCTTTTGAGCAGAGGGGCAGACCTGAGAGTCATCCAGGAACTCCTGGGGCATGAAAGTCTGGCCACAACTCAGAAATACACCCACCTGGACTTGAGACAGCTCCTCAAAGTCTACAAAAAAAGCCACCCCCGCTCCTAGATTGGGCTCAGGCCTTAAAAACTCCAGTAATTTTTTTGATTGATTAAGCTCGTCGTTGTTTCTGGATATAATCATCCAGCTCTTCTTTGACAAACAAATTTTCTCTTCCAATTTTATATGAAGGTATTTTTTTTTCCTGCACCCATCTTCTTATGGTAATCGGTGATTTGTTCAGGTATTCAGCTGCGTCATTCACTCCCAGCCATGATTTAAAATCTCTCATGTATTCACTCACAAATAAAAGCTCTATACCTACAACCCTATCATTTTTATCAATATCTATGTTGCAGTAATCAGAGACGGGAATAGTTTTTTTTATTTTTTTGTTTGATATTTTTATATAACACGCATCTGCAGTTCTATCAAAAGTCACTCTCATTTTCTTGCCTCCTTAACTAATATATTTTTTCCAATTTATGGCTAATCTAATAACAGGACTGTTATTATGATTTTTCTTCTTGGGCTTTCTCTATAAACGACTCTAATCTTTTTTCTTTTTATTGTTTTGACCAGGTTTTTTTCTCCTTTAGCTCCTGGGTAAGAATATTCTGGATCTTTTAATGCTTCTTCAATTTCTATTTCTGTGATTCCTCTTTCTTTCATTCTTTCTTTTGCATGATTTGTCAATATATAATCTTTTTGTTCCATTGGGAATCATATTATATCATATATAATCAATTCCTATCATAATATAAAATAATTAATCACTCCTGTCAAACATAAATTTGGTGGAGCATTTGGCTTCCACGTTTCACAAAAGGAATAATTTATATTTGAAAAAGGGGCCTGCCCCCATTTTTGTTTTGTGGAAACGTTTGTTGTCTGCTGGATACGGATGATGTAAACGGTTATTGACTTTTCTTCTGGCTAACCATCTATAAAATTCTGAAAATAATGAAGATGCGGCATTCACAGGTATGGCCCCGAAATTGCATAAGGGAAATGCGAAAGGAGGTTTTTATGAAAAACTACATGCGTAAAAGTATCGTTTTGGGTGTGATCTTCGGGCTTGTGTTCTTTCTCCTTCTCCCTTCTCAGGGCCAGGCAGTCCAGAAAACAAGCGAAAAGAAGATCAACATCAACACCGCATCTTTAACTGAGCTTCAGGAACTCCCGCGAATTGGAGAGAAAGTGGCCCAGCGAATCATTAACTTCAGGAAGGAAAACGGAAAGTTCAAAAAGATTGAAGAGATAATGAAGGTCCAGGGAATCGGAGAAAAGGTTTTTAAGCAGATCAAAGACAGGATAACAGTCGGGTCAACATCGAAGAAAAAATAAGGTTATTTTCCAGGGCAGGCCTTTATTGTGAGGACATTTTGAAATCATTAAAACAGCGTCTAATTCTGCTTTTGCTCCTTGTGAGCGATACAGGCATAGATGATTTTTAAAAAAACAGCTGAGACAGGAATGAATGAATCCTTAAAGGTCTGACCCCAGATAACTCAGAAGAAATTCTTTGAGTTTTTTGAGAGCGCGGCCTCTGTGGCTGACCTTGTTTTTCTCTTCTGGCAAGAGCTCGGCAAAGGTTTTTTTCAATGGCGGATAGCAAAAGAGAGGGTCATATCCAAATCCATGGGACCCTTTTTCTCTAAGAGTGATCATGCCATCCACAGACTCCCTGATCTCTTTTATGACCTCTCCTCTTTTTGAAAGGACCATGCAGGAGACGAATCGAGCGTTTCTCTTCTCGGATGGCACTCCTTTCATCCGTTCCAAGACCTTCTGGTTGTTCTTTTGATCAGTGGCCCGCTCTCCTGAATACCGGGCCGATAGAACACCCGGTTCCCCTCTGAGCGCCTCGATTTCGAGTCCGGAGTCCTCAGCCAATGTGAGGCCCTCCCAGTTCGTGCAGTAGAAGAGACTCTTTCCTCTGGCATTGTCGTCGAATGTTCGGCCCGTTTCAGCGAAGGGTTTGAGTTGATCCAGCTCTTTGAGGGAATGGATCTCTATCGGAAGGTCTTTGAGGTAGCTCTTGATCTCTCTGGCTTTTCCCTGGTTTGTGGTGGCTAAAAGAAGCTGTTCTTTACTCAATCTTTATCTCTAAGATTTCAGCCAGGTTGAGAAGGCTCTGGTTGAATCTCTTTTCTTTTTCTTCTGTCGCATGGAAAGACAAGTCAACAATGGCAGACTGCCCCTCTTTTTTGAGGCGGAGCTCGTCGAATTTAAAGCCATTATGAAGCGCCAACTTTTTGATGTTGATAAGGAGGTCTTTGGAATACTTGGCCTGGAGGTGGTACACGTACATCGATCTTTTTAGATAATGATCTTCAATATACCGGAAGATAACCAGCGTCAGTATGATTATCGCAGTGAAGATGACGGCCACAAGATAATACCCGGCGCCGATCACGAGACCGAGTCCGGCCATGGCCCAGAGAGTGGCAGCAGTGGTGAGCCCGACGATGCTTCCTCGGGCTTGGATGATCGTGCCGGCCCCGATAAATCCTATGCCTGTGATCACTCCTGCCGCGATTCGTGTCAGGTCAGTTCCACCTTCCCCATTTCCACTGAGAATCAGCCCTGAAAGGATCATCATCATGGCTGATCCCACACAGATAAGAATATTTGTCCGGAACCCGGCTGGCTTCTGGCTGGTCTCTCGCTCCAGGCCGACAAGGCCACCCAGAGCGACGGCCAGCACGAGTTTTAATAATATTTCGATAAGATTCATTTCATTCCCTCTCTGTTGGTTTCGCAGCTAATGTATCATAATCAAAAATCAGAAGACAAGAGTTACCCATGCTTGGTTTATAGGTCTTCTTGGCCTTCTCGTCTGCGGAGTCAAGAAAAAGCAGGGAGATAAGTTGATTAGAGAAATAAGGAAACTGACACCAATAGAGAGAGAGATTTCTTGTTCTGGATCCGTATCAGCGGTTGAGGAAGTGCTTGAACCAGAAATCCACAGACATTCGGGTGGAATGCTCTCTCTTCTTTCCTCCGAAGCCGTGTCTCTGGTTGGGATAAGGCATAAACTCGAATTTTTTACCTAAGTTTATAAGTTTATCGATCAGCTGCATGGTGTTCTGCATGTGGACGTTATCATCCATGGTCCCATGAGTAAGAAAAAGGACTCCTTTGTATTTATCCGCGTGGGTCAGCGCTGACCCGAATTTGTACCCCTCCGGATTATCTATGGGTCTATCCATGTAGCGTTCCGTGTAGACTGTGTCATAGAGCTCCCAGCGGGTGACCGATGAGCTGGCCCATCCATGGGTGAAATAATCCGCTCCGTAGGTCAACGCCATGCAGGTGGTGTAGCCGCCGTAGCTTCCTCCGGTGATCCCGATTTTTGTCTCATCGATAAAGGGCTTCTTCCGTAGCCATTTCACGGCTTCAATCAGGTCATGCATCTCCCATTTACCCAGGTTGCGGTGCATGAGAGACATTCCTTTTTTTCCGAAATGACCGGAACAGCGGTGGTCGACGCTGAAGATGATGATTCCTTCTTGCGCGAAGTAAAAATAGGAGAGAGACGGATAGGAATTCGAAACTGTCCCCCCGCCTGGTCCTCCGTATATTCTGAAGAGAACAGGGTATTTTTTTGTCTTATCAAAGTCAGGCGGGAGTATCCAGTACGCTGGAAGGGTCCATCCATCCTCTGTGGGGATGGACAGCAGCTCTTTTTTTCCAAGAGCATATTCTTCCAAGAGGGAGGTTCGACTGTCCCCTAATTCCCGAACGAGAGTTCCATCAGTCCGGTAAAGGTTTTGTTTGGATGGAGTCATGATGTTGGAGAAAGAATCGATGAAATAGCTTCCTCCGAGGGAGACACGCGCGTAGTGGGAACCCGGGTCTTTGGTCAGACGTTTGAGTCCTGATCCGTCGAGGTTTACCTGAAAAAGATGTCTCTCGGTCGTTTCCCCTTTGTTTGCAGAAAAAAAGATTCTTCTGTTTTTTTCATCCACAAGATAAATACTCTGAACAGACCATTGGCCTTCAGTCAATCTCTTCTTTAAATTCCCCTCCAGGTCATAACAGTAAAGGTGGTTCCAGCCGTCGACATTGCTCCGGACCAGGAATCCACTCCCATCCTTGAAGAAATACAGGTCTTCGAAGAATTCCACCCAGGAGGGCTGCTTTTCGTCGAATATTTCTTCTTTCTTGCCTGTCTTCAGGTCGACCGTGTAGATCTTGATGTGGTTCTGGTCGCGGTTCATCCACTGGAAGGTGAGTTTCGAGCTGTCCACGAACCAGAAGGGCCAGGCCACATAGTGGTCAGCGTTTTCATCGATATCCGCCCAGACGATTTTTCCCTCCTTGACTTTCACTACACCCAGTTTGACTTTCGGGTTGGGGTCTCCAGCTTTGGGGTATCTTTCCCTTTCCAGCTCGCCGTGGGCTCCCCTGGCCCGGAAAATCGGGAAAATGGGGACAGGGCTGTCGTCAAAACGGAGGAAGGCCAGCATGGTGCTGTCAGGAGACCACCAGAAAGCCGCGTACCGGGAGCGTCTTCCGAGGATTTCCTCATAGTACACCCAGGAAGCCCAGCCGTTGTATATCGTGTCCGACCCGTCTGTTGTGAGCTGATATTCCAGCCCACTCTCCACATCCAGAGCATAAAGGTTATGGTTCCGTGTGTAAGCGATAAATTTCCCGTTCGGTGAGAAACGAGGATTCCTCTCCGGGTCCGGGGTGGAGGTGAGGCGTTTGAATTGGCCAGTCCGCACCGAGTAATGATAGAGGTCATTCCTGGAAAAATAGAGCAGGCTGCTGTAATCAGGTGTGTTGGCCGTGTGCCTCATCGCCTGGATGCCCATAGGGAGATTCTTCTGGATTTCTCCGTAATCGAGAAAAAGAGTCTTTTTGCCTTTTCTGGCGTTCACTCTGTAGAATTTTGTCTGTTTTGTTTTTTCATCCCTTTCAGAGAGAAGATAATGTTCGTCATCCAGCCAGGTGCGGATAGAAGGCATTGACTGGAAGAGACGGGGCTCGGCCCGCTGGTAGACCTGTTCATAAGTCAATTTCTTTACGCTCTTCTCCTGGGACCAGACAGGTCCGATCGAACTCAAGAAAAAGAGGACTATGAGTCCGGAAATAAAGTAATGTTTTTTGTTCTTGATCATTTATTTTTCCTCCTAAAAAATATAAGAATTTTTATCACTGGGAAGTCTGAATGTCAAATTCCATATGTCTAGGATTTTGTTGCACCAATAATATTAGACTTAATGATTCCTGTTGAAATTCGATTACGTTTTGAACTCGGTTGCGCCCATGCATTGAGCTAGGTGCTTATTGTGGCTATAATAATAGGCTAATTTAGTCTGATTGGGATATTGATTTTAATTTGATCTCGGAAGAAGTCAAGATACAAGTATTTTAGTGTGTGATACAAGCCGCGAAGAGGAATTATCATGACAAAAGAAAAGTCGGGAAAAATGAGAAAGAGTGTGTTCTTGTTCGTCATTTTTTGTCTGCTTTCCCTGGTGCGTCCTTCTGTGGCCGGACAAGAAGAGTCCGTATCTCCAGCGAATTTGTCAATAAAATTGAACGGCTATGTTCAGGTGAGGTATGCACATTATTGGGATACAGGTGCAAATGGATTCAGAATCAGGAGAGCCAGATTCGGGTTCAAAGGAGAGTTCCTCAAGAATTTCAATGTCAAGCTTCAAGTGGATGGAACAAGGAGTCCGGTTCTCCTGGATGCGGCGGTTGAGATCTCTTCGATTCCCTATGCTACGCTCTCTTTTGGCCAGTTCAAAGTGCCCTTCAGTCTGGAGAACCTCACATCCAGCTCTGCCCTTGATCTTGTGAATCGTACGCAGACTGTGGAGCAACTGTGCCCAGGTCAGGATATCGGATCGAGCGGACGAGATATCGGAGTGACTGTCAGTGGAAAGTTCTCGATACTGGAATACACATTAGGCGTTTTTAACGGCTCAGGGATCAATTGGATAGACATGAATGACCAAAAAGACATAGTCGGAAGGTTGATTCTCCGTCCTTTCGATTCTCTTGCCCTCGGAGTTTCGCATTACATGGGTGATCAAAGGCTCTTTGGTGGTGCCACACATGTGAATAGAGACAGAACTGGAGTGGATGTGTTTTTTTCTAAAGGGCCAGCCTTTATCAAAGGGGAATATTTTTTTGCGAGAGATGATCAATTTGAGAGATCTGGCTGGTATGTCCGTGGAGCGTATTCATTCATTCCGGAAAAGCTTCAGGCCCTAATCAATTATGATTCCTATGACCGTGATCTGGACTTAGCCGGAAACCGGATAGATGTTTTGACTCTGGGTCTGAACTGGTTTTTTTCGCAGAAAACAAAGCTTCAGATCAATTATGAGCATCATAGGGATGAATTCGCAGGCACAACGGATAATGCCTTCCTCGCTCAATTCCAAGCTTATTTTGAAAAATAATAAAAAGTAACAGAAGAGGACAGAACCGTTTTAAAGACGGGGGACAGTAAAAAAAGAAAAAAGGGTAAAAAAGGGGATATAAAAAAGGGGACAGGCTACTTTTTTCAGGACTGTCCCTTTCAGTCCTCATAATAAATAAAGAGAGGGATTGTCCCTTTTCTTTAAAAAAGTA
>JASFPJ010000161.1:0-7242 GCA_050116035.1 Candidatus Aminicenantota bacterium
CGCGTAGATCAGTCCTGTATTCCCGGTGACTCCCCGGGAATTGACGTTGACTCCCTCGGCCAGTGCCTTATTGAGTTTTGGGATATCCCCCTGTGCCACTGCTCCCGTGAAATCGATGGAATTGTTATTGGCCTTCTTGAATTCGAGACTCTTCAGGTCATAGCAGAAAATTGATTGATAGGGAACAGTGGTGTTTTCCCGGACATATCCTTCGTACTTGTTTGGATTCAGGCTGATCCCGTATGTGATGAGCCTTTTTCCCTCGGGACAGACAGCGAAAACGGGGTACTCGATTCCGCGGAAAGAATCGTGGACGATGTTTTGCGGGGAATAAACGAGGTCAGTCCTTAGTCCTGTTCCAGTATTGACAATGGTTACACCCCGGCCCCACTGCCGGAAGGGATAGAGATAGTAATCGTTTTGGAGGGACAGGGCATGGTATTTGATGGCCCCGGTTAATTCGACCTGTCTGCGGGATATGTTTGCTTGAATCTTGCTGAGTTCCCTCTGGGCCCGGAGTGTAAAAAAGAGATCTACTACCTGGTTACAGAGGGAGATTGTTCTCATCATGGATTCCATGGCGGCGTCGACTTTCAGGGCCGCACTTTCCAATCGAAGCGCCGTGACCAGGTCGTCTCCGCCGGAGCGTTTTGCCCATTCCGTATGCCGGCGGGCCATGCTGACCAAAGAGCTTTCCTGGAGATTTTGGGGCATAATGCTGGATGTCGATGTCCCCGGTTCCAAATCCAGCGAGTAGATGTCCATCATCAGGGACGCTTCGGTGCTTCTCTGGGCGTTGACCAGGAAGTTTTTCCTCATGCTCTCTCTCATCTCTGCGAAGTCCTTATCTACCTGCTCGGCGTTCTCCGGGGATTTTAAATACATGTTCATAACTCCCTGGAGGCCATAGAATCTCGCATTGCTGGATAAAAATCCGGGACAGGAGATGGGAGATTGATGGAAAAGAAGTTCACTCGAACTCAGGTCAAAAGCGGCCAGACCGGCCTTTTCCCTGACGACGAGCAATCTATCCCCAATGGCTTTCAGGATATCGGGAAGTAGGGGTGTTGCCTGCATCTTGTCAGGAAGGTGAGTACTGGATTTAAGCTGGCCTGAGTTAGCATTCAGGGCGATGAGGCTGGAGGGGGTTGTGAAGTAAAGAAAGTCAGCGTAATAGAGAAAACTGCTCGAAAGCGAAGCCTTAAGGGGATAGCTCCAGAAAACTTTTCCCGAGGCGGCGTCAAGGGCGAGAACTTTATAGGCTGGGGATTCTTGGGCGATTTCTCCGATGAGAGTGAAGACCTTGCCAGGATAAGGAGAAATGAGAAGGATCGGAGCATCAGACGATGTGTATTCCCAAAGAACCCGGCCGTCCTTCAAGTCCAGGATTTTAAGAGTGGTCCCGTTGGCGACGTAAATCCCCTCGGGATTGATTATTAAATTATCAGGGACAACTCCATCCGCAGAGAAAGCTGCGGACCAGGAATGCGCCCCATCAGCCATAGAAAGTTTGTTCACTTGACTCCCGAAAATAAAAACATCACTACCCTGGATTTTCACCTCAGCGGCTTTGGCTTTTTCCAAACTTGGTTCGGGAAGCTTAACGCTCCAGAGCTCTTGTCCGTTCTTGAGGCTCAGAGAGGTGACGACGACGTTGGATCCCGACCTTGAAGAAAGCAGAAGCGAGTTGTGAGAGGGGGACAGAGCATAGGCTTGAGGTCCCTTGGTTTTATACTCCCAGAGTTGCTCTCCTGTTTCCGGATCCACGGCTGTGAACACATACTCCTCCAGGCTTGAGTTCAGGTCGATGATGACGGGCGTCGTGGAAATGACGTTGTCGATGCTGTCCTTACCCAGGAGTTGCTTTCTGGGCCGCTCCCAGATTTTTTCCCCCGAGGTGACATCATAGACAATAAAGCTTCCCGATCTGGGGTTTCCAGCAGCTCCCTGGAGCTGGATGGTCGCCACCAATATCTTATCCTTAGAGAGAAACTGGATGTCGGACACGCCCTCGTTGTGGAACAGAGTTTCCCAAGCTGGTGCAGGGTGGTATTCCCGGATATTCACGGCATGGTAGGCCGTATCCTTGAGGCTGTCCACCTTCCCCTTTTTTTTCAAAGAAGCCGTGCTTGCTCCGGCGTTTAGGGCAGAGCTTTCCACTCCTCTGTGATTTAATATGACCCCGAAGAGGGTCAAAACTAAGATGACAAAGAAAACTCCTGCTCTATCTGTTCTCTTCATTTTTTCCTTCCTTTATGGCAGGATTGGTGGGATTCATATCTCCATCTTTGCAGTTTCAATGCCCAGTTGACCCACTGCTTCCTTATTGGACTATAAAGATATTTATAAAAACACGCTTGGTTTGTCAAACCGAAAAGCACAAGAATGGTGACATAAGAAACGGATGACGGTGATGAAAAGTGAATAAAACTGAGCTAATCTTTTTAATTAGTCTTTTTTCTTAATACATCGGGCTGAATGTGCCATTCCAGGTTGTTCGGAGGTGTGACCGCATGCTCAGGAGGCCTGGGCAATGCTTTTATTTGCGGGCAGTGATCATAGGCAACCGGGAAAGGACGGCAGGTCCCTCCTCTATTCACATATTCCCAGACAATCTCGCCATCCGGTTTGACCTGGAAGAGTCTTCCGGTATTATCCTCGGCTATAAACGTATTTCCGTTGGGAAGTCTCTTCTGTGACCCCATGGTCTTGCTGAAAAATTTAATGTTTGCGTATCCTTCTGTTTCGTACTTCCAGACGATTTCCTTGGTCACCGGGTTAAATTCAATGATAAACGTTTGTCCGCAGTGAGTCCTGTGCCTGGGGAAAAGCCCATTGTCAAACAAGATGATATTTCCTGCGCCGGGCAATCCTTTCTGTATCATTTCAGGTTCGTGACAATGGGATAATCCTCCTTTATAAGTATGAGTCCACTCCCAAACGATCTCTTTTGTCCCTTTATCGACGATGTAGAGAGTGTCTATGTTTCTTGGATTTATCAGGATATTGCCAGGTTTGAACCTCTTGTCACCGGCATCATACCATTTATTCTCCGGAATAGGGGAAATTGTGTTCATGTGGAGCCAGTCTCCTTCCGGTGTGACCGGTGAAAATCTGTTCAGGTCAAGATGATTGTACGCATGCCACTCCCACACGATCTTCTTTTCCGGCGTCACTTCATAGATGTCACCCCCTAATTGCTTTTCTTCGCTTCCTCTTTTTCGAAGCGGCCACCAGGGGGAGATTTCGACATCTTTGACCTGTTTCTGGTATTTTTCTGGCAGAGGTTCATGCGCCAGGAAGAGACGGTTATTGTTGGGCAGCCATCGCATGTCATTTATGGAATCAATGCCCTCATGAGTCCAGACGATGTTGCCGTCCCAGTCGTATTCGATGATTGTTTTGTTTGGACCCACATAGAGCAGATGACCGTTGGGCAGGAGTCTGCATCGTTTATTAAAATAGGGTGTGACCTTCCAGGTGTGAACCACAGTCCCGTTCATGTCAATGAGACGGATATCATCTGTGATTTTGCTTTTTGCCCTGACTTGGGCCGAGGGATGGTTGCCCAGGGAGGCGTGGTCTGCAATCAGAATATAGCTGTTGTGACATTCATCAGGTTTGTAAATGGTGGTGCCGGTCGGAAATATGGTTGGATAGGTAAAAGCCAAATAAGCCAATGTGAGTGAAGTCAAAATTCCTATAAATGATGCGGTCATTTTCCGTGTGTTCATCTCTTCCTCCTTAATCGTATTAATGATGAATTCTTAAATCATTATGATGACTAAAATATGGAAATCTGCCAAAAATGCCCCTTTAAGGTTGAAGAAGGCCTCAAGAGGACTGAGAATAGGGGAAACTTATCAGGAAGTGGTGCTTTTTATCTTTTCTTGGCTGTCCACTCCATAGTGCCGAAGTCGCCCAGATCAGCTTCGCCAGACATAGTATCGCCCTCGACGGTTCCTTTGTAGGTTATGGAAAATTCACCTTGCTGAGTGCTGATGTTAAAGGTAAATTCGATTTTGTTGTCTGTAACAGTCCCTTCTGCCTCCATTTCATCACCCTGGAATCCTGGCATTGTCACCTTTATTTTCTCACCTTCCTGTTCGATCGTGAGTTCTGTATTCCAATCTCCACGGTCAGACTGAATGGTCATGTCCCAGGTGCCACTGACATCGACAGCGAAAGCAGAGAGAGATATTCCGCAAAGGATTAGAATTCCAAGGGCCAAGGTTTTGCATGTTTTATACATTTACTCCTCCTGATTTTTGATAGTATTCTTTTGACGAGATTTTAGAATAACATCTGTAAAAATTCAAAGAAAACATTATAATGAAAATATTCAGTGAAGTTTATTCTTTTAATGGGAAATGTCCTCGATTATAATAAGAGACCAAAAACCAGTTGACGTTCGCAGTTTGCCTGAATAAGCAGTCGAATTTTTTAAAAAAAAATGGAGGAGGTGTCCCAATGAAAAAAAGATTGAATCGCAGAGATTTTCTCAAGCAAAGCAGTACAGCCGGACTGGGGGTAGCCTTGGGGAGTATGGCCATGACCAAGGTTGGATGCGTCCGGCATCCTCAATTGAAAACAGAGCCTATCGAGCATCTGAAGACTCCTCCGATCGAAACCGTACGCGTGGGTTATGTTGGCATAGGAAATCAAGGTAGCGGCCACCTCCGGAACCTGCTTCGCATCGACGGTGTGGAAATAAAAGCCGCCTGTGATATCAGGGAAGAACGTGTCCTCTGGGCTCAGGAGCAGTGTGCGAAAGCCGGAAAGCCCAAACCGACTGGCTATTCCAAGGGGCCTGAGGATTTCAAACGCATGTGCGATACTGAAGACCTGGACCTGGTGTACAACGCCACCCCATGGGAATGGCACGTTCCCATTTCCGTCAAAGCCATGGAGACCGGTTCTCACGCCGCCTCAGAAGTTCCCGGTGCCATCACCCTGGAAGGGTGCTGGGAGATGGTTGAAACCTCAGAAAAATACAAGAAACACTGCTGCACCATGGAAAACTGCAATTATGACAGGACCGAACTGATGCTGTTCCACATGGTGCGTCAGGGCCTGTTCGGTGAACTGCTTCACGCTGAATGTGGCTATCTGCACGACCTCAGGGGATGGAAGTTCGGCACAGGCCGCTCGCCCTACTATCCCAAAGACTGGCGTCTCAAGCATTCTATCAAGCGGAATGCGGACCTCTACCCGACTCACGGTCTCGGTCCGGTTGCCCAATGGATGGATATCACGCGCGGCAACAAATTTGAATACTTGGTCTCCATGAGCAGCCCGTCCCGCAGCCTGAAAATTGAAGCGATCAAACTGTATGGACAAAACCACCCCTTGGCCAAAACAGATTATGCCTTGGGAGATGTAGTCAGCACCTTAATCAAAACCTATAAAGGACAAACAATCCTGGTCACCCACGACACTAATTCTCCCCGGCCATACAGCCGCAGGATTTTGATCCAGGGAACAAAAGGCCTGGCACGAAAATATCCCGAACAAAAAATCTATGTAGAAGGAACTTCTCCCCGGAGCCACAGATGGGAAGAACTCTCTAATTACAGCGACCAGTATAAACATCCACTGCTGACATCTCTGGAAGAGAAATCTAAGGGTGCCGGCCACGGCGGGATGGACTTCATCGAAGATTACCGCCTTATCCAGTGTATACGGGAGGGCAAACCCACGGATTCGGACGTGTACGAAGGCGCGGCCATCAGTGCGGTCGTTGCTCTGAGCGAAAAATCCATCGCCTCGAACAGCACGCCTGTCGAGTTTCCTGACTTCACCCGAGGGAAATGGAAGACCCGTAAACCGCTGGGGATTGTGACCGCTTAAGGCATTTCGAATTACGATTAATATACAGGCAGAGACGTATCTGCCCCAATCAGTTTCGTTCTACTTTTGATGGGAAAATCGAGCCAAAGATTTTCAATCGGCGAGCAAAGCCGAAATAAAATATTTATTCATTAAATCTACTGCTTTTTTTTGAACATCTTGAGTATGAGCCAGGCTCCAAAAACCAGTCCAGTCACCATATTCAAAATGGCCAATAATCTGACAAGACCACCCAAAACAGTATCTGAATTGAGCAGCCCCAGTTTTCCGAGCAGATAATTCCAATCGTGTATGATCTCTTCTCCGCCAAAAGGAGTGACTAAGGGAAGCGCCATTGCCCTGGCATCAGCCATGTACCCAGCCACGCTGAAAAGATTCGTGCCCATCCAGCAGAAAGAGACAGTAAAGGCAAAGTAATCTCTCTGTTTGTAAAACATGAAAAAAGAGATCGAGGGAACCAGCAATTGAGCTATCGTCCCACCGGCCACCATGAGGAATTGACCTAGGGGAGAAAATATCAGGTGACCGAGTTCATGGATTCCCAGATTCAACGGCTTGAAAATGCTTTGATACATGGGGTCCCCAATGTGTCTTAAAAAAATATAGAATAAAAATAACCAGAGTATTAAACGCAAGGGAGCAAACTTATCCTCTGCCCACTCAGAGGCTTCATGAAGAAATCCTCTTAGCCAGTCTTTTATCCTGGACATTGTTCTATCAAAAAAAATTCATTTCAAGGAGCTGCAGGATTGAGAGAGACATCATAAACTCTTTTTTTTAAGAAAGCAAAAGATTACAATAGCATCCGCTTCTGAACGAGTTGACTCTCTCCTCTTCAGTTGATATCTTTGTGCCGAATTATAGGAAGTATATCTCAGACAGTCACAATCTTGTCACGATTCAGCTGTGCCTTTATAAGGATGGAGGGCAAAGATGAAAACTCGATTATTCTGGCATCTGAGCCTTATTCTGTTGCTTTTTATATCTTGCAGCGTGGATGCTGGGCGTGCTGCAAGAATCAGCGACCTCTGCAATGAGTACATTGAAGCCTGGAAACAGTTTTATCCCTCACAGGCTTTTTCTCGCGGTTTTCTCGATTCCATATTTAACTATGAAGACTATTCGAAAGAGTGCATAACAAACTGGTTGACCTTCAATAAGAAAAAACTTGCAGTCATTTCCCAGCAGGAATCAAGCCTGGACTTGCAGGATAGAATCGATGCCCGGTTGCTCAGGATACAGATACAATCTGAAATAGACAAATGGGAGAATGAGGCTCCCCACAAGAATTCTCCAGCTCTGTACTCTAGATCCATCTCTCAAGCTGTCCGCGGAGTGCTGACTTCAGAACTTCTCACGCCCGGAGAAAAGGTTAGAATCGTCCTCAGCCGG
>JASFPJ010000162.1:0-7236 GCA_050116035.1 Candidatus Aminicenantota bacterium
TAAATTGATTTGTTAGATTTTTGTATAATACATTCAGATAAAGAAATGAAATTTAATCAGGGAGATTGTCTATGAAAAAAAAGGAAAAGCCGGCTCATCCCTACATCCCTAATTCCGCTCCGAAAATCAAAGCGAAAATGCTTGAAGAGATTGGAGTGAAGAATATTGAGGAATTGTACGGTGATATTCCTGAAAGCCTGAGGTTTAAGGGGAAGCTGAACCTTCCAGATGCTATCCCATCCGAGTATTCCTTGAAACGGCATGTGGAAGGGATTCTTGCCAAAAACCGAAGCTGTCAAGAGGGCACCAGTTTTTTGGGTGCGGGATGCTGGCCGCATTATGTTCCGGCCATTTGCGATGAAATCAATCAGCGGTCAGAGTTTTTAACCGCCTATGCAGGTGAACCCTATGAAGACCATGGAAGATTCCAGGCTCTTTTCGAGTATGAAAGCTTGATGGGAGAACTTCTCGATATGGATGTAGTCAATGTACCGACGTATGACTGGTCCCAGGCTGCAAGCACATCTATCCGGATGGCAGGAAGGATCACAGGACGAAAGGAAATACTCATCTCGGATACTGTCTCACCTGACAGGCTACTGGCGATTCGGAACTATTGCCGGCC
The DNA here is from genome assembly GCA_050116035.1 of Candidatus Aminicenantota bacterium. Classification (GTDB taxonomy): domain Bacteria; phylum Acidobacteriota; class Aminicenantia; order Aminicenantales; family Aminicenantaceae; genus SOIA01. Next base: position 626 of record JASFPJ010000162.1, read on the forward strand.
TGTGGTCAATATCCAGATGGTGGGGCATGATGCTGAGACTGGATTGATGGACCTTGATGATTTACGGTCGAAGATATCTTCATCGATTTCTGGAGTATATTTTGAAAATCCATCATTCCTGGGTTTCATAGAGCATCAAGGCAAAGTTATTTCCGAAATAGCTCACAAGAATGGAGCCTTGAGTGTAGTGGGAGTTGATCCCATTTCTTTAGGCGTCATGGCTCCCCCCGGCCATTATGGAGCAGATATCGTCTGCGGCGACATCCAGGGGCTGGGCAATCACATGAGTTTTGGCGGTGGCCATGGTGGCTTCATCGCCACTCGGGATGAAGAAAAATTCGTGATGGAATTCCCCTCGCGTTTGTTCGGGATCACGAAGACGGCTGTCGAAGGTGAATACGGGTTTGGAGATGTGGCGTATGACCGGACATCCTTCGGAGTGAGGGAGGAAGGTAAGGAGTTTGTCGGAACCCATGCGGCATTGTGTGGAATCACAGCTGCCGTTTATCTCTCTTTGATGGGCCCCATGGGATTACAGGGATTAGGACAGATTATCATGCAAAGATCACAGTATGCAATGAAAAAGCTTTCGGAAGTTAAAGGAGTCAGGGCTCCTTTGTTCACCTCGCCTCACTTCAAGGAGTTCGTTGTCAGTTTCAAGGAGGCAGGAAAAACAGTTGAAGAGACCAATCGATTTTTACTCGAGCGCAATATTTTCGGCGGTGTCGACCTCTCTCCATACTCCACTGAACTTGAAAACTGTGCGCTGTACTGCGTGACTGAAGTTCACACCAAAGAAGACATTGATCACCTTGTTCGAGCGCTGAAGCAATGTTTGGTGTAAGGAGGGAATGACAATGGGAAAAGAAAAAGAGACAAGAGTCAGGAATTTTCATCAAGCCAAATGGGATGAACCCGTTATTTTTGAACTGGACACAGAAGGAGAAAGAGGAATCCTGATCCCTGGGATAGAGAAAGAGGTTGAGGAGTGTGTGGGCGATGGAGTTTCCGCACTGCCGGAAAGCATGAGAAGAGATAAACCTCCTGCCCTTCCTGAGGTCGGACAGATGAAAGTGCTGAAGCATTATCTCCGCCTATCCCAGCACTGCATGGGAGCGGATTTTAACGTGGATTTGGGGCAAGGGACATGCACGATGAAGTACAGCCCGAAGATCAATGAGGAGTTCGTGCGCTCTCCGAAATCCGCTGAACTCCATCCCTTGCAGGATGAAAGCACGATCCAGGGCGCACTGGAGATCATCTATAAATTGGATACATTTCTGAGGGAAGTATCGGGATTGGACAGGTTCTCATTCCAACCCGGAGGGGGGTCTCATGCGATATTAGCCATGGCGTCCATCATCCATGCCTATCATGACTTGAAAGGTGAGGCCGAGCAAAGAGATGAGATCATCACGACTATTTTTTCTCATCCCTCAGATGCGGCGGCGGCGGCAGTGAAAGGATACAAGATAATCACTCTCTACCAGAATGAAGACGGGCTTCCGGAGGTGGAGGCCCTGAAAAAGGCTGTCTCCGATCGGACAGCCGGTTTACTGATCACCAATCCTGAGGATACGGGAATATTCAATCCCAGAATCGAGGAATTCACGAAGATCGTTCATGAGGCGGGAGGATTGTGTGGGTATGACCAGGCCAATGCCAATGGCATACTGGGCATCACCAGGGCGCGCGAGGCTGATTTTGACCTCTGCTTTTTTAACTTGCACAAATCGTTCTCCTCTCCTCATGGCTGTGGGGGGCCGGCCACTGGAGCCTTAGGAGTCACAGAAGAGCTAAAGGATTTTCTTCCTGTTCCAATCGTAGAGTATGACGGCGCGAAGTACTTCCTGGAACATGACCTTCCTTATACGATCGGAAAGGTGAGAAGCTTCCATGGGGTTTTCCCGGCTGTTATCAGAGCTTATGCCTGGATCAGGAGTTTAGGAACTGAAGGCCTAAAGGAAGTCGCCCATATCGCTGTCTTGAACAATAATTACATTTTAAAGAAGGTCAAAGAAATGAGGGGGGCTTCAGCTCCGTATGCGAAAGGAAGGCACCGTATCGAGCAGGTGAGGTACAGCTGGGAGAAGCTGACCAAAGACACTGGTGTGACAACAGAAGATGTGGCCTTCCGCATGGCGGATTTCGGATTTCATCTTTGGTCGAGTCACCATCCTTTTGTCGTCCCGCAGCCTTTCACTATCGAGCCGACTGAATCCTATTCCAAGGAAGAAATCGATGAATATATTACCGGTTTGAGGAAGATCGTGGAAGAGGCATATGAGAACCCGGAAAAGGTGAAAGACGCACCCCATAACAGTGTGGTGCACAAGATCGATAACAGCACTCTGGATGATCCGGAAAAGTGGGCGATCACCTGGAGAGCCTATCTCAAAAAAAACAAAGGCAGGAATGAGTAAATTAACTCTTGGAGGACATCATGAGGATTAGATCTGTTGGGATTGGATTCATTTTTCTTTTTATTGTGTTTTTAAGCTCGAGTGGTTTGGCTCAAGAGAAAAAAGAGAAAAAGCCGAAAGAAGAGCCGGAATACGGCTGGCGAAAGGCAATGGTCGGTGGTATCAATTTAACACAAACCAGCTTCACAAACTGGACACAGGGCGGAGAGAATTCTTTTGCCTGGCAGGTTAACCTGAATTTTATGTTCGTCAACGACCAGGAACAAACAAGTTGGGCTCATTCCGGAAAGTTGACTTATGGTACGGCAAAAATTGGTGGACAGGGAATACGGAAATCCATAGACGAAATTAAACTGGAAAGCGTTTTTACTTATAAATTCGGAAAGCATGTGAATCCTTTTATCGCAGCGACCGGAGAAACACAGTTCGCTCCCGGATATGACTATGATGCCGAGCCAAAGGTCCAGAAATCAGCCTTTATGGATCCTGGATACTTTCGGGAAAGTGTGGGCATAGGATTTGCGCCCAACAAGATAGTGAAAACGCGGTTTGGTGTGGGGCTCAAACAGACTATAACCAGCAATTTTCCGGTTCCTTTTACCGATGATCCGGGAACAATAGACAAGGTGGAAAAATTCAAGAATGAAGCCGGGTTTGAATCCGTGACTGACATAAACTGGAAGGTCACAAAGAGCTCTTTGTTCACATCTAAACTCGAGCTCTTTTATGGCTTTGGAGCTTTTGATGAAACGGATGTGAAATGGGATAGTGTGCTGTCTGTGGAAGTCTCGAAATACATCGGAATCAATTTCAATTTAATATTATTTTATGATAAAGACATATCCAGCCGACGCCAGATCAAGCAGTCCATTTCATTTGGCCTGACTTATAGTTTCATCTGAAAAGAATTCGTCAGAAATGAAATAGAGCGGAATCCCTAGATAATTTTTTGAACATTGGTTATTGGTCATATACAGACAGAAATGGCCAGCTTGTTTGTTTGAACATAAGAAGTAAGCCAGAGATTCCCTATCCTGTTCTTGAGCATTGTTTTTTCTCGCTGTCCACCATGAATTTTCCCAATACATCTTTCTCTGTCTTTGATGATAAAAACAGGCATATCTCACCCCTCTCGATGAAAAAAAAGGCAAAAATTCACCTTCAGATTCACCACAAGAGGCGATTGATTGGAGGATAAGGCTCTGGGAGAATACACTGCGAATATGAACAAATGAGCCATGCATTTATGGCAAAATATTAGGAGGCATCATGAATTGCCCGTACTGTGACAGGTTTTCTCCAAGTTCCATCACATGTGTTCACTGTGGTGAAAAATTACCCTCATCTTCCAGAACCAGGAGATCAAGCTCATTTACCCGCAGCTCAGGGAATAGCTTCGTCACTAAGATTTTATTGATGGTTCTCGGAGCTCTTGTGATTTATGGAGCCTATTCGTTGTTTTTCAAGGAGAGAGGCAGTGACATTCCTTCCTACATGAGCGATGGTCCTGTGAATCTTAAAGAGATGATTGTAAGGGGAGAGATGAATATTGTTGACCTTTACAGCGATTACTGCCCCCCATGCGTGCAGATTGCACCGTATCTTAAAAAGCTGGATGAAATGAGAGAAGATATTGTTGTCGTCAAGATTGATATCAACCGGAGCGGAGTCACAGGAATCGATTGGCAGTCCCCTGTGGCCAGACAGTTCAAGCTGAGAAGTATTCCTCATTTCATAGTTGTATCTCCTTCGGGAAAGATCAGGTTTCAGGGTAAAAAAGCCTATCAGTTTGTGCTGGATCAATTACGAGAAGAAGGGCTCATATGAGCCAGACAATGCTGAGAACGCATTGGGGAATGTTTTTGCTCCAGTCAGGCTTTCTACTCCTTCTCTCTAGTGGCGGATGTAGACTTTATAGGTATAGGTGACCTCCACTTCTTCACCAGCCTTCACCGGGATTTCCCAGGAAATATATGAGTTAAAATTGACTCCTCTGAGTCCTTCTGCGACCTTTTCTACCTTGCCGTTGTGGCTGACCTCAAGGACCTCACCAGTGACCTTCTTTTTAATCTCCATAGTCACATCTTTGGATTTAGCATTATTGATGTACAATTCACCCTTCACTGTCACAAGGTCATAGGAGCTGCGGTAAAGCCTCACATCTCGCTGTCTTTCAATTTCGTATTCGTGCCTGTTTGTCTTGATATCAGTCGCAATCGTCAGCTTCAAGTTGGTCTTGGTGGTTTTGGGAGTGTAATTGATCGTATCCTGCGCCAGAGGTTTCCAGCCACTGATTGTCAGTGCGGGGGCTGTGGTCCACGGGTAATCTGTGGAGTTTTCCAGTTTAATGGAATGCCAGACTTGCTCTCTGTCTGTTGGCTGCTGCCCTGAACGCTGGTATCCTCTCGGGTCGACATTGAGTGTATCCGGGACATTCCACTCGTAGATGTGTTTATAATCGACTTCCTGGGAAAATATATGATAGTAGGCTCGTTCTCCTTTTTTCAGATTGATGCCTCTTTTATTATACAGAAAAAGATCTTCTTCAGAAGCTCCGGGGACGCCCTTGATAGCGGCATAGCCATAATCCAGAGGCTGTACGCGAGCTTCCTCTCTGAATGCGGCGGGCATGCTCTGTCTCATGATGTTTGACATCTGGCTGTAGTCATCTCGACGCCGGGCTCCGGCTTCTAGTCCAGTAATAAATTGACTGAGGGCCTGGTCAAGAGCCAGGGGAGAGAGCACATCCGCGTACATAAAATTGGGATACCCGACCACGAAGAAGGCATCGACATTCTCCAAGTCTTCGACGTCATTGATAAGAGTGGCTTTCATGGTTATCCGGGCTTTCTTCGGGTCCTCAATATTGACCAGGTAACTCGGAATCCAGCTAATGCCTTTTTGTAAATAGGATAGACTGAGTTTTGCCTTTTTCTTTGGCGTTGCGACTTTGAACTTGATTCTTTTTTCTCTTGCTTTACTCTGAGTTTTGGTGGAGTAGTCAGTGGGGAATTCAATTTTAGACACAGCATTCTTGTTTATGATGACATCTCCTTCTTTTGTGCGGATTATGACGATTGCGCCCGGGTAAGCCTGGACACGTTCCTGGGCAGCTTCAGGATGCAGAACTCTATTTTCCGGAACAGATTGAATGATTCCTTCAATGAGCCTATTGTTAGCCGTAATTTTTGCCTTTTTACCGATATTCACCTTAAGCAGTTCTTGCAGAGTGATGGCTTCAGTCTCGCTTTCCACCTCTTCAAAAAAACCGATGACTTCTTCGAGTTGAGCATCCTTATCCAAAGAGCCGATCCATAATGAACCTAAAGTGGCCTTCGGCACGTACTCTGTGACTGCCCATTTGTTCAGTAAATCCACTTCACCCTCTCTTATGAAGAAGCCCAACCCATTCTTAAAGACGGCTATGGTTTTCGCTTTTGTGTTCAGTCTAGGTAATGGGTTTTCCTTTTCTTCATCTGCGGGCATCGAGAGAGTCGTGAGGATCAGGCCCAAAAGAGTAAATGATGCGATTTTAAAGAGATGTTGTTTAAACATTTCATTCCCTCCCTTTTTATCTAATCATCCTTTTTTTCTTTTTCATCGGCCTTAGCGAAATAGGTCTTGTACCAGTCAAGGATGCGGTTCCATTTATCGAGATAGGTTGCTTCATCGGCCGCCGCGCCAAGTCCGTGTCCGTCATTCCAGTAATTAACCCAGACACATTCTTTCCCCAATCTCCTCAGGGCGTAGTAGAGCTCTCGTGTGTTGCCAGCCGGCACATTCCAATCGCCTTCACCTGTGATCAGGAGATGGGGCGTTTTGATCCTGTCCGCGAACATCACGGCCGAGTGGTTGATGTACTTGAGAGGCGCTTCCCAGAGAGTCTGACCGATGCGGTCCTGCCCGGCTTCAGCGGCTCCGTAATTGCGGTGTCCGATGCGTGGGCTGTCTCCCAGGAAGCTGATGATATTCACTTTCCCGGAGATGTTGACAGCCGCAGCAAATCGGTCAGTCTGAGTGATAAGCAATGAGGTAGCGTAGCCACCATAGCTGGTTCCATACACACCCAGTTTTTTAGGATCCACCAGACCTCGCTCAATCAGCTTGTTGATCACTGAAGTCACACCTTTCACCCAGGATTCTCCGGGATACCCGATTTCAAGGTTGACCGAAGGTCTCAATCCAAAC
>JASFPJ010000163.1:0-7226 GCA_050116035.1 Candidatus Aminicenantota bacterium
TATTTAAACCAGGTGCAGCTGGGTTTCAGGGGAGGGATGAGGTACGAATACTCTGGACACACTCTCGTTGATGAGTGGATACGAACGAACCTTCATCTGAGGTTCAATGAATTCAGCATGATGAACATCTCCTTCGAGAATGAATTGGAAAGATATGAAGGGATCGATTTTAGCCTGAATAGCTTCAACATTAACGCCGAGACGAACCTCATCAAATGGCTTCCTTTCGGATTTTACATGGGAATGGGAGATAGCATTTTTTATGATCCCGATGATCCCTTCCAGGGATGGAATAACACATATGTGCTCTATATGACTGCGAAGCCAAACAAGAGACTTCAGGTGTCACTGAGTTTGCGGAAGCAGGTTTTCTGGGAAGAGAGAGGAGGCGAGGAGGTTTATGACTTCAATGTGCTTCGCACGAGAACCACATACCAGCTTTCCAAGACCCTTTCTCTGCGAGCTATTGTGGATTACAGCCATTTTGACGAGGAGATTTACGGAAGCTTCCTGGTCAGCTGGATTCTGAGACCTGGCACTGTCTTCTTTTTTGGCGTGGACAATAATCTTTTAAAAGACCAATTCGGTAAATTCGATCAAACCCATTACAGTGTCTTTCTAAAATTCTCTTACTGGTGGAGAATGTAATCCATCGTTTTAAGCATCTGTCCTCTTTTTTTCTTTAAATCATTCCAGTTTACTTGTGAGTTGTCTCAAGTATAATAGACGCATGAGTTTGGATTTTTTACGGGAATCAGAGGAGTTTAAAAAACTTCTCCAGGCCATAAAGCAGGGAGATAAAGGGCTAAAAACCACTGGACTCATAGATTCGGCCAAGGCTTATTTTCTTTCTCTATTGGCCCAGAATTCGAGGAAGAAGATTGTCTTTATCCAGCCGCATTCTTCATCAATTTCCCGCATGGATGAACAGTGTCGATTTTATTTATCACAGTACTCATCCAACCTGCGCTTGAGTTCTCTTCCCTCTCTGTCTGAAAGCCCTTACCAGGAATTTTTTCCTCCCCTCGATTCAATCTCATCGAGAATGAGATTTTTTTATGACCTGATCCATCATCTCCCTTCATTGATCGTGACCAATCTCTTGGGATTGCTCAAGCCTTTTCCTGCGCCTCACAATATTGAGCGTCTTTTCTTGGAGTTAGGAGTCGGAGAGAACGGAGGACGCGACAGAGTCCTGGACATGATCGAGGAATTTGGTTATACCCGGGAGGATTTAGTCAATTCCGCCGGCGAATACGCCTGGCGGGGAGGAGTTGTTGATGTTTTTTCTCCCTGGCATATCTGTCCTTATCGCATCGAATTCAGCGGAGATGAAATCGCATCAATCAGAGAATTCGACACATCGACACAGCGATCGATAAAAAAAAATGACCGCCTGCTGTTTCCCTCATTGAGAGAATTCCCGAGTTCCCCCCACTTCTTCAGGGAATGGGAGGAGCTGGCCCACGCGCGGGGAGGCATGGCGCCATGGAAAGATACAAGCGACAAGATATCTCTGATAAAGCAGGGAGATTTGTTCCCCTCCTTTTTTTATCTGTCGCTTCTTCATAAAGAGCACTTTGCGCCCTTCACTCATTATCTCAGGAATTATCTCTTCATCATCGATAACTTTGAAGAGACGGAGAAAGAGTGGGAAGAAAACAGTAAAGATTTGCGCGAGCAGTATGCGGAATTGAAAAAGCAGAAGAAATTTGCTCTTTCTCCAGAGGAGATTTATCCGCCTTCACTCTGGGAGATGATTAAGAAGGAAGCCATCTGTTGGCAAGAACTCTCGGCGAGAAGAGGAAAGAAAACCTTTTCCTTTGCCTTCCAGTCTGTCCCGCAGTTTAAAAATAAGATTCCCTTTTTCATCCAGCATCTAAAAAAATTGCAAAAAGAAAGAGAGAGATGCCTCATTTATTTTTCGAGCCTGGATGTTCGCCAAAAATTAGCCAGTCTACTCTCTCAGCACCAAATCAATCATATCGAATCTTCCACTCCTTTTATCTTCCCCAAAGATGGCGCCCTAGTACTTCTTGTTGGAGATTTAACTCATGGCTTTCGCTATCCAGAAGAAAAGATCAGCGTTTTTTCCGAAAGAGACATCATTACTGAAGAGAAAGTCATCGTGTCTCGTCCACGAGTCAAACCCTTCTTGTCCCATTTCCAGGACCTCAAAGCCGGAGATTATGTTGTTCACACGGATTACGGAATAGGAATTTTTAAAGGCCTGATCAAGCTGGATATCGATAAAAGCGGCCGGGAGTTCATAGAAATCACCTACAGAGATGAAGACAAGTTGTTTGTTCCTGTTGAGGACCTCAACTTGGTTCAGAAATATTCGACTCTTGGCTCAAGCAAGCCGCTTCTCAATAAATTAGGGACTCTTTCCTGGGAAAGAACGAAAACCCGAACGAAGAAAGCTATACTAAAAATGGCCAAGGAGCTTCTGCAGCTTTATGCACAGAGGAAGGCCATTAAGGGATTCAACTACAGTCCCAGCGGCACCTGGCAGTCTGAATTTGAGAGAACGTTTACGTTCGAGGAAACAGAGGACCAGCTGAAAGCCATTAAAGAGATCATGAATGATATGGAGTCCGAGCCTCCCATGGATCGTCTTCTCTGCGGAGATGTCGGATACGGGAAAACTGAGGTGGCGATCCGGGCATCATTCAAGGCTGTGATGGATGGAAAGCAAGTCGCTGTTCTTTGTCCCACCACTGTTCTGGCCAGTCAACATCTGCAGACTTTCAGAGAGCGGATGGTTTTGTTCCCTCTCCGGGTAGAAGGCCTGACCCGCTTCCAGACAAAAGGCCAACAGAACAAGATAATTGAAGATATTAAAAAGGGGTTGATCGACATTGTCATCGGAACTCATCGTCTTCTCTCCAAGGATGTCCAATTCCACGATTTAGGTTTACTGATTATCGATGAGGAACAGAGATTTGGGGTCAACCATAAGGAAAAAATTAAAAAGATGAAGACTGATATTGATGTCTTGACTATGAGCGCGACACCCATCCCCAGAACTTTGAACTTATCTCTCACTGGCATCAGAGATATTAGCCTGATTGAGACTCCTCCGAAAGACAGGCTGGCCATCCATACTGTAGTGACTCCTTTTAGCCCTAAACTAATCGCCTCTGCCATTAAAATGGAATTGGCGCGGAAAGGACAGGTGTACTTCATCCATAACAGGATAGAGGATATCGATAATGTGGCCAGAATGATCGGGAAATTCGTTCCCCAGGCAAAAGTAACCATCGTTCACGGGAAGACACCGAGTGCGGTCCTCGAGAAGAGGATGATCGATTTCATCAACCAGAAGACCAATGTTCTTGTTTCCACAACGATTATCGAAAATGGAATAGATATTCCTCTCGTCAACACTCTCATTGTTGAACGAGCGGACCTCTTCGGGCTGTCACAGCTCTACCAGCTCCGTGGGAGAGTGGGCCGTTCTTCTCGACAGGCAGTGGCCTACTTTCTCGTTCCTCCGTATAGTGCGCTCACTCGCCTGGCCAGAGAGCGCCTCAAAGCGCTCCAGGAATTCACAGAACTGGGGTCAGGATTCCGTTTAGCCGCAAAAGATTTAGAAATTAGGGGAGCTGGAAATTTTTTGGGTTCTGAGCAACATGGATACATGGAAGCGGTTGGATTTGATTATTACATACATCTTTTAGAGCAGACAATAAAGGAACTCAAGGGGGAAGCGCGAGAAGAGATCAAGAGTGAGATCAACCTTAGAGTGGACATCCGCATCCCGGAGAGCTATCTCCCCCAGATTAACCTGAGACTTAACCTGTACAAACGTATCTCTTCTGTTGAGAATTTGGAAGAGATAGAGAAGATCAAGAGAGAGATCAAGGATAGATATGGTCTCCTCCCTAGGAGTGTCCGGAACCTTCTTCGCTACGGCGTGATAAAATTCCTGGCTCAGAGCATAAAGATCCGCTCCATTGACCGCGTGGGACAAAGAATCGTTGTCAAATTTCTCCCAACCTCATCCGCCAATTTAACACGTTTGACCGGGCTCGTTAAAAAATACTCAGGGTCTATCACTCCCCAAGGGGTAATGAGCCTGACCTTGCAGGCTGAAAAAGAAACTCAAATCATGGATGAAACGACATCCATCTTGAAGGAGTTATCTTTAATGTAATATAATGAACCTGAGTGGATAAGATGATGACTATCATAAGAGAAAAGAGCAAGTTTTCCTTGATTCTCTTGAGTGCTCTTATTTTGCTTGTCACGAGTTGTGAAGTCCCGGATTCCCAGCAAGGGACCTCAGTTTTCGACCTCAGTGACACTCAGAGAATGAACAGCTCTGTCCTTGAAATCGAGGGCACGCTCTATTCTAATTCCGACTTTGAAAAATATATTCGTGCGACTCTTGGAGATGACCAAGAAGCTTTAACTGTCATCTCTTTGAGCCGCCTCTTCGATAATTTTGTCGAGGAAAAGCTTCTACTGCAGGCTGCGCGAAGAGTGAACATGGTTTTAACTAAAGGGGAGAAGGATGAATATCTGGAAAAGTTGTCGACTGAATATAAAGCCGAAGAGAGTCAGATTTCAGTGGAAGAAATGGATACAGATATCCTGTTCGAGAGATTGCTGATAGAGAAGTACACCTACGAGCTCATAAGGACGACTGAAGTCACTGATGAAGAGATCAAAGAGTATTATGATTATTATAAGAGGGATTTTCTACGGCCCGAAAGGGTAAAGGTCAGCCAGATTTTACTTGAAACCGAGAATGAGGCCCTCCTCATCATGGAAAGAGTGAGGAATACTTCCGAAGAGGAATTCAGGAGGATTGCCCAGGAAGAATCTGTTGGTTTAGAGGCTTTGAAGGGCGGCGAGATGGGTGTGTTTGAGATGGGCCAGCTCCCCTTTGAAATGGAAAAAGTGATATTTGCACTCAAGGAGGGAGAATTAAGCCAAATAGTAGAATCTTCTTACGGCTATCATATTTTCAGGGTTGATAAGAGGTACGCCCCGGTGCTTATTTCCGAAGAGGAGGCTTCCCCGACTATCAGGGGAAAAATTCTCGACCAAAAGGTCAAAAACAGGATTTCCCAGCACATAGAAGAGTTGAAAAAAAACTTGGACTGGAGTTTTTATCCTTTGAATTTACCCTTTCCCTACCAGAGGATCGATTAATGAGAACAGTGAGACTTTTTCTGATCCCTCTCCTGCTTTTTTCAGCGTTCTTATTGAGCACCAGCCAGGAAGTCATTGAGGAAATCATTGCAATCGTCAACGATGATATCATCACTCGTTCAGAATTCAGGGCCGCGTATGAAGCAAATTATCAGTTGCTCAGAGCTCAATTTCAGGGTGAAGAATTCAATAGGCAACTGGATTGGATGAAAAAAAATCTCATGGACCAGTTGGTAACGGGAATTCTTCTTTTACAAGAAGCCGAAAAGTTGGAGGGTATCAACGTTGATGAACAGATGAGGTTGTATATAGACAATATAAAAAAAGAGAATAACATTAATTCGGACGAAGATTTAAAGAAAATTCTGAGGGCGCAGGGAACGAGTTACGATGAATGGATAAAGGTATTGAGAGAAAATATGATGAAGGAGGCTGTTATTTTCTCAGAGGTCCAGCGCGGTATTATCATCGATGAGGCAGAAATCGTCAGTTATCACAAGCTCCATCCGGAGGAATTTACAGAACCCCCTGAGTTCAAACTGAAAGCCATCACTTTGACCTCTGGCTCAGGAAGTGATGAAGGAATAGAAGCGAAAAAACGGGAGATCAGCGGGAAGATTGCGGCCGGAGAGGATTTTGGGGCTTTAGCCAGCGAGTACTCTGAGGGGCCGGAGAAAGAATCGGGCGGAGATCTGGGGAATTTTAAAAAAGGCGAGTTGGCAAGGGAGTTGGAAGAACCGGTCGAGAATTTGAAACAAGGGGAAGTGACCCCTTGGATTCAGTTCAGGAATGGATGGTATTTACTGAAACTGGTGGAGAAGAAAGAGGCGCGCCTGAAACCTTTTGAGGAAGCCCGGGATGATATAGAAAGGAGGCTTTTGGGTGAAAAGTCACAGGCGAAATTTGAAGAATTCATGAAAGAGCTCAAAGAAAAAAGCTACATAAAAATCCTCAATCCCAATCCTTTAGATTTTGAAGAAATAAAATAAAAAAAAAAGGGACAGGCTACTTTTTTAAAAGAGTTGCCTGTGTTGTTTATGCTCACTAATTAGGTAGCACTTTAATTAATGATACTGAGGATAGAAGTGTCATTGCGAGCGAAGAGCGGCAATCTCATAAAAAAGATATCCTCATCCCTATAATAATATAATTTCTCTCTACGGGATTGCCACACTTCGCTCGCAATGACATCCAAAAAGTGTTACCAAATTACTGAACACGTACACCTGTCCCCTTTTTTAATGTCTAATGCTAAGCCCTGATTCCATTATGTGATAAAGACGGCAGCGGCAAAGGCTGTAGTCCACAGTCCCTTTTTTCCTTTTGCTGTTTGAGTTATATTTCTTGTTCTCACCGTCAATTGATCAGATAATCTATAGAGCTTTTTTTCTTCATCCCAGATTTGGCTGGTGTCGAAGTCCACACCCAGAGTAGTGGCCAGCATGTAGGCGGCGAGATCTTCTGCATACTGGCCGGCTTCATTCTCATTCTGACCGAAAGCATGATGTTCAGAGAGATAACCGTAGAGCTTCGGGTCGTTCGAGCGAGCAAGGCCCACGGATGCCGATATCATGCGGTGGGCTTCATCCGTTGCGGATTCACTCATCACCAAAAAGAGGATTTGACCTGGCTTAAGATATTTTAATCCTTCCTCTTTATTGATCAGTTTGCAATGTGGGGGGAAAATACTCGAAATCTTCACAAGGTTAAACGGAGCTATTCCTGCAGCTCTCAATGCTTTCTCAAAGCTGGCCAGTTTTTCCTTGTGTTGCCCTTTTCCTTTTGTCAGGAATGCTCGAGTTGGGATGATTGCACTCATAGGATTGCCTCTCTTTTGATGAAGACGATGGAGTGAGATGTTCTCTTCGGAATGAATGGCCTTGGGAAAAATAAGCCACTTTCTTATTTTTTCTTTGGTTTCAGCGGCTCATCGGGCTTGAAATCGATGTCTTTCGATATGTTCCATTCTCCCAGTTGAGCATACCGGGATCCCTTGAGCTTGACAAAAAGTTTAACCGAAGAGACTTCCCATGCCGGATTGCCCTTAAAGTCGTTTAAACGTT
>JASFPJ010000164.1:0-7195 GCA_050116035.1 Candidatus Aminicenantota bacterium
TGATCCGAAAAGTCTCCGGGATTCTTGGAGAACTTGAAACAAATTTATAGAGAATAGCTACATCCTTCCAGACTTTTCGCATAGGCTTGTCTTTTCCCTCAAGGTCGGACAGGGCTCTTCTCGCTTCAAGCCTGACCTTTTCTTCATCAGAAAGAGGAGTGTATGTGACTTTTCCGGATAGGATTTTTTCGAGCGGGTCACCCCTGAGAAAATCCGGAAAATGAGAACTGGATATGGTGTGTTCCTCGGTAGAACAGATATACTGATGCTCCCACATCAGGCGTCTGATGCTGTAGCCGATCCAATAGCCGACCTTGAGCTTCTGCTTTCCTGCTTCCTGTATGGCCCAGTCCCACCGCTCGATAAGATTAGCGGTGGGATTCGGATGATGAAAAACCTGGGAGTAGCTCACTAAGGGAAAGACAACGAACAATAGGACCGGGATAGCGGTTAGGATGACTCTTTTTGAGAAGTTCATGGTTCTCTCCCCTATTTGACCGTTATTTGGGGACTGCCCCCAATTTTTATTTAATCCTTTTTCTTGATGATTCTCAGAAGTGCCGCTCGGGCTTTGGCGGTACCGATATCTTCAAGAGCGTCGACCGCTGCGATGCGGACTTTTTTATCTTTGTCTTCCATTGCGATCTTCTCCAGGATGGGCACGGCGTCATCGCTCTCTGTTTCACCCAAGACATAAACGATTATCCTTCTCATCTCAGGTTCTTTTTCCTCGTTCAGCATCTGTCCAAGAAAGTTGACAGGGACCTCTTCAGCCATATCTTCAATTGTATAGAGAGCGGCTTTTCGGACAGAGAGGTATTTGGATTTTCTGTAGATATTGATGAGCATGGTCGGGTCATCCTCATCCAGCACGTCCTCGAGAGCATAGGTTGCGGCTCTGGCCAGTTCTTCATTTGTTGTGCTCATGGCTATGTCATAGAGTATCTCGGCCGCCTCAGGCCCCTCAAAGTCTTCAACTGCGTAAACCACTGCCTTTTGAAGCTCCAGGCTATCGATAGTCGGCAGGATTTCCGTGAGGGCCATAAGGGCGGCTTTGTTCTCGATGTCACCCAAAGCATAGATAGCGTACTTCCGCATCCGAGGATCCGTATCATTCATGGCAAAATCTTTGAGGAACGGTATGACCTCTGGGTCGTCCAGGTCTTCCAGTTCGTAAAGAGCCGCTTTTTTCACTTCGGGATGCTTGGCTTCTTTCAGGATTCTTTTCATCGCTGCCATCGCTTCCCTGCCGCCGATGTCCTCAAGAGCGTAGACAGCGGCTTTGGCCAGGTTGACATCGGATTCATTGATAGCAATGTCAATGAGGACAGGGATAGCGCTCACATCTTCCAGGTCTCCTAGCTCGTAAATAGCGACTTTTTTCATTCTAGGATCAGGATCGGAACGGATAACCTTTATCAAAATTTCAACGACACCCTTCCCGTCCATGTCTTCGAGAGCTGCGAGAGCTCTGCGCCGGAGAGCCGTGTTGGAGTCGTTGAGTGCGATATCTTTCATCTTGTCAAAGGCCTCGGCATAATCGAAATCTTCGAGGATGGAGATGATTCTGGCCCGGAACTTGGTGTCTGTGGTGCTGTCGTACAGACTTATGACCGCTTCAAGTGATTCCTTGTCACCCATGTCCTCAAGAGCGTACAGAGCCGCCATTTTAATTTCTATCTCCTCATCTGTTTTCAGGGATTTGACGATAGCTTCGTATTTGGGCTTGCCTTCTCTTGCCAGTCGATGGGCAATTCTAACCATGTTTGACTTGGCATCATTGACCCATTTGCTCTTGGGATAGGCTTTGATGAAGTTCTGGTAGCAGTCGAAAACTTCCTCAAGTTCATATTCCAGCTTTTCCCGGGCATAGCACTGCCAGAATCGGGAATCATCAATCCAGGCACTGCGGCTGTAGCTCTGAATGAATTTATCCAACGACTTATGCGCCTCTTCCCATTTTTCTTCGAGAACTAGATTGTAGGCCCGCTTATAGGCTTTGGCATCTTCTTTCTGCACGTCTTTGGCCCCTATCACAGGAGCAAAGACACTCAATGTAAACAGAAAGATAGTGAAAATTAAGGTTATACGCGAAAGTTTTAAACTCATTCTATACTCCTTTAATAAATCTGTGGTTTAGTCGATGGCCTTCTTGAGGGCACCGATTCATTTCTTTTTTGGAAAGAGCGGCGAAGGTCCGCAAGGTTGATTTGCATCAGGATTCCCCGGCTGTTCGTTCCCTCTTTTATAAGATCTATGGCTTCAAAATCGTTTTCGGATTCGAGGTTAGCAATCTGGAGAAGAACCCTCTCTAAATCGACGATGAGGTTCTCGAGGCGTTTCTGGTCTGATTCTGCAAGCTCCCTTTTGAGATAGCTTGCCTCCTGGACCAGCTCTCTTGAAACCTGTTGTTGAAAAGGCAAGTCTAAGGCATAAGGGTCTTCTATGGCAGGGTCGAAGTTGACCAGGGCGAGGAGGATCAGCTTTGAGCGTTCGATATAATTCTGTGTGCGATGGATAAGCTCTGTTCCTGGTTGCTTTGGGGAGACGATTCCAGGCTGCTGGGAAGCCTGCTGAATCTCCGGAGTGGAAGGCATGAATACCATCCTTCCGATAAAGACACCGACAACGATTAGTACAAGAGCAGCGGCCGTTTGATAGGCCCATTTCGGGGCAAAAGTGAACGCTCGGGCGAACCTTTTCTGCCATGATTCACGCTCAGGTTGGAGAATTTCTTCCTTTTCTATCCTTTGAACCAGTTTTTCTTCGTATGAGTCCCAGAAGGCCTTCCCTGGTTCCGGACGGACTCTTTTGTTCATGAATTGGAGAGTGGATTTCATCTCTTCGAACTTAGATTTGCATTTTTCACACACTAAGAGATGTTCTTTAAAGAAATGCTTCTGTTCGGCATTCATCTCTTTGTATAAGGCTTCAAGAAGCAAAGACTGACATTTTTTACAGTCATTCATTGGGAACCTCCAATACAGGATTGCCCATGTATGATGAAAGCTCTTTGCGGAGCTTTTTAATGGCCCTAAAAAGAAGGCTTTTGACCGTTCCAATCGTGACATTGAGAATCTCTGCGATTTCATTTAGCTTGAGGTCATTGTAGTGGCGCATCACGAATACGGTTCGCTCTTTTGGAGTAATTTTTTGCAAGGCCTGGGAGATATGGTTTTGGATTTGGGAAGATTCAGCACTGGATACAGGATCGAAGTTATGAGCTCTGCCTGTGGTCAAGCCTTCCTGAATATAGAGATGGTCGAATTCATCGATGGATCTTTTTGGCTTTGAAGATTTTTTGCGAAGAGTGTCGATACTGGCGTTGACGGTTATCTGGTATAGCCAGGAGCTCATCTTTGAATCCCGGCGAAATTTTTTCAATGAACGAAACATCTTTATGAATACCTCCTGGGAAATATCCTCTGCTTCCTGATGGTTTCCTGTGATATCGTAAGCAAGGTAATAGATTTTTTTCTTATACTGGCCGACCAATTCATGAAAGGCCGTGTGGTCTCCTCCGCAGAAGCGGTCAACAAGAACTTGCTCATTTGGCTGCATCTCTTTTTTACCCCTATTAGACGAGTGCATCTCAGTAATGGTTTACAAAAAACAGATCAATTTTTACGGTTTTTTACCAGTAAAATACAGGATATCATTAGAATTATCATGAGACAACACTTCAAATGTAAAGAATAATATGTATCAAAACTGAACAGGTTATTTGATTCTATTCAATAGTTTTGTCGTTAATGCTAAATAATCAAGAGAGTTGCTAATTGCATCCGAGACTCTGTTTCTTTCTCTCACAAAATGTGTTTTACAAAGAGATTTTTATCTATTTTATCCAGAGTATCGGCCTCGCTGTGGAGGGAATGCGTAAAGAAGATAAAGCTGGTGATAGCTATCCAAATCAATAAAAAGAAAGAAACTGGGATCGATTTTCTCATCATATCCTCCCCAAATCTGTTTATTTGTAGAAATCATACTCCCCCACAAAATGAATTGTCAATTTTACAAAAGAAATTAAAGGAATGAATGCTTAGTCATTCACATCGAGAGATACTGTTCATTCGAGCTCTTTCATGGCACGCACAAGAGCCTGCTCGATGTTTCTCTCGTCCATCGAATGGCCGGACTCCTCTGCTATGATCAATTTGGAATTATTCAGCCGCTTGTGCAAACGGAAGGCATTGAAAGGCGGGCAGATCATATCGTAGCGGCCGTTGACCAGAATTGTCCGGATATCCTTGATCTTATCCGTGTCCCGAAGAATCTGGCCTTGTTCGAAAAAACAGCCGTTAGCCATATAGTAGTTTTCAATCAGAGCTAAAGAAACAATGACATCCGCATACTCTTTAGAATTGAGGAAGTTATGCAGCCATTCATCAGGAAAGTGAAGATTGGCGAGTTTGGCTTCGTAAGCGGTCCAGGCCCTGCCGAATTTTCGCCTCACTGCGGGATCCTTGCTTTTGACTTTATCATATATGGTTTGGGGCGAAGGATTCTTTCCGAATGCTTGTTCAAGCTTCTCATACGTTTCCGGGAAAAAAGGTCGGACTCCACCCCCGTAAAAATGGTCCATTTCATCTTGAGCTGCCGTGAAGATCCCTCGGAGCACCATAGCCTCTGTGTTATCTGGATAGGTCTCTGCGTAGGCCAGGCCTAGCGTCGATCCCCAGGAGCCGCCAAAAAGGATAATTTTATCGAGTTTGAGGTGTTTTCTCAGGCGTTCGATATCTTCCACGAGATGCTGGGAGGTGTTCTCTCGAAGCTCGAATAGAGGTCTGGACTGCCCACAGCCCCGCTGGTCATGGAGCACGATGAGGAAAGTGTCAGGATTGAAAAAACGGCGGTAATAGGGAGAGATTCGCGCGCCTGGGCCGCCATGGAGCACGAACACGGGTTTCCCGTCAGGATTCCCGCAGAGTTCGTAGTAGATTTCGTGAATATCTGAAACTTTGAGATGGTCAGTTTCAAAAGGCTCGATCTCAGGCCACAGCCTTCCATCATTGGTGTTGGCTTGATTCTTGTTAGTGCACACAGCCATGAAAATGAAACAAATGGCAATGGCAAATAGTGTTTTGAAGAAAGAGTTTTTCATTCTATCTACCTCCCGAATTTCGGATGAATAAATTCATGCTGAGGCGCTCCGATTTTCTATAATACTTCATACGTTTTCTGTTTACCGGAGTTCCGGAAATTTTTCAGGGGAACGTCGGTGTTTTGTCGCCTGTTCAAAGGAATAAGCGATCCGTATCAGGTCAGGCTCTCCAAACAGTTTGCCCACAATCTGAAGTCCCGCAGGGAGATTCTGGTATGTGAATCCCATGGGGATAGTCACTCCTGGAAGACCTGTGTGAGGGGGAATCAACTGGCTGTTGTCCCCTGCTGGACTCTTGAGGTCGCCAATTTTTCTGGGTGGATTGCTCCATGTGGGATAGACGAAAGCATCCAGTTTGTGCTCTTCCATCGCTTTTACGACTGCCTTGCGGAAATGAATGTTGCGAGGTTCGGTGTATAAATCCTTGCATTTCGGTTCATCTTCAAGAGGAACCTTTAAGGCCCGCTTGAGTCTCCTTTCTATATAAGGCGAATAGAGGCCGGATTTGAAGATCTCTGTCAGGTTTTTGTAAGGGGCTCTGTCACCGAGAGAGTCCAGATATTTGTTGACATCATGACGAAACATATCGCACCAGAGACCTTTTGTGAGCTCTTTGAAATCGGGAATGACAAAGGGATCGATTATCTTTACCCCAAGGGACTTCATATCCTCGATGGCTTTTTCTGTGAGGGCAATAACCTGTGCATCTGTTGTGTGCCGATCGGTATAATAGCGGAACACTCCGATTCTCATTCCTTTGAGGCCGTTTTTGTCTAAATACTGTGTGTAGTTTTCAGGAACTTTATCTATGCTTTGTTGAGTGACTGGATCAGCCGGATCATATCCTGCAATGACTTCTAATATTCTGACCGCATCTTCGACTGTGCGGGCCATAGGCCCACCGATATCATTCCTGAGATAGAGCGGGATGATCCCGTCGCGGCTGGTGAGCCCCATGGTGGAACGAATACCGACCAAACAGCAGTGGGATGATGGTCCCCGGATGGAATTTCCTGTATCTGTGCCCAGTCCAACAGCCCCGAAATTGGCAGCCACAGCCGCTGCAGTGCCGCCACTTGAACCGGCGGGAACCCGTTCAAGGTCATAGGGATTCCGTGTTATCCCCGCAATGGAACTTTCGGTCAGATAAGGGCTGAATGCCCATTCGGCCATGTTCGATTTAGCCAGAACGATGGCACCCGCCTCTCGAAGGACTCTCACTTGATAGGCATCGTCAGGAGGAATCGAGCCTTTGAGAGCGAGAGAGCCGGCTGCGGTCTGAAGGTCATGCGTGTCATAGTTATCCTTGACGATTATGGGAATCCCATGAAGGGAACGGAGCTTTTTTGTTTTCTTGAATTCCTCATCCAGTTCTTCGGCTCTTTTTAATGCATTGGGATTGAGAACGACAATGGAATTCAGTTTTGTGGATTGGTCGTATGTCTCTATGCGCTCAAGATAAACTTCGACCAATTCGCGACATGTGAGCTTGCCGGATTGGATGGCCTGATGAATCTCAGCAATCGTTACCTCGACAACTGGAAACTCTTTGGTCCTTGAAATATCTCGCTCACCCGAATCTGTGCGGCATCCTGAGAACGAGAATAATGTTATGGTTAAGAAAACCAAGAATATGAAACGGCCTGAATTTTTCGTCATGTTCCTGTCTCCTTTAAACCTCTAAGGCTTCTGGGTCACTTTATTGAGGAGTTTGGTAAGATGAATGGTAAATCCAAATCCGAGACTCAGATTCACCAAAGCAAGAAATATTTCAGCAAGGTCCATCATTGTAATTTTTTATAAGGATTTTTATCATACAGGATTATCTATTGATTTCAGGTAAGAATGCAAACTTTGCGTGCAAGGTTATTTAAGACAAATGTCAAATGTTAAGATGCGATCCCTATTATTTTAATTGTCCAGACAAAGGATTTGAGGCATTGGCGGATGATTTTCTTGAGAGGTTCTTTATCACGGATAAAGTCTGCTGCCTTTGGACCATATTTGTTGTAGAGACGGATAAATTCCCTGCCAGCGGGATTTTTCATTAAGTATCGGTCCCTGAAACGTCGAAGAGTCTTCACTTCATCA
>JASFPJ010000165.1:0-7147 GCA_050116035.1 Candidatus Aminicenantota bacterium
AGCCTGTGCCCCTTTTCTTTAGGAACGTTCCCTAATATCCGAACAGTCTTGGCAGAAACAGGCTGACTGCGGGGATAAATGTCACCAGAAGGAGGGCGATAAGCATGGCGAGAAAAAGTGGCAGAAGCGGCCTCAAAACTTTGGCAATACTCGTTCCCGCGATTCCGCAGCCGACGAAGAGAACGGTTCCCACGGGTGGTGTACAGAGTCCGATACTGAGGTTCAGGACCATGATGATCCCGAAATGAATCGGATCGATTCCCAGTTGAATCACAACGGGCAGAAAAATCGGGGTGAAAATCAAAACAGCCGGTGTGATGTCCATGAAGACTCCCACGATCAGGAGGAATACATTGATGAGCAGGAGGATGATGATGGGACTGCTGGACAGGGCAATGAGCGCCGCGCTGATGTTTTGAGGGATATTCTCGTAAGAAATTATCCAGGACATCCCCATCGAGGTCCCAATGAGCAGCATGACTATAGCCGTAGTGGTTGCTGAATCCAGCAGGATTTTCGGGAGTTCCTTCCACTTGACTTCCCTGTAAACAAGGACCGCGAGTATAAAAGAATACAGGACAGCGATGGCCGAGGCTTCGGTCGCTGTGAAATAACCAGCCACTATTCCGCCAATAACCAGAATGATCATAAAAAGGCTGGGTACGGCCTTAAGAAACCGGAGAACTCCTTCCCTGGTTCGAATCCTTTCGCTCACCGGGTATTTCTTCCTGTAGGCGATCACGCCGGCCACAACCATCAGGGATAGCCCGATGGCAATGCCCGGGAAATATCCGGCCACGAACAGGGCGCCGATCGAAACCCCGCCGCTGGCCAATGAATAGACGATGAGGATATTGCTCGGCGGGATGATCAATCCGGTCGTGGCTGATGTGAGATTGACAGCCGCACTGTAATTCAAGTCATACCCCTCTTTCTTCATGGCCGGAACCATAAATCCTCCGATGGCTGATGCGGTGGCCACGGCAGAGCCGGAAATCGAGCCAAACAGCATGGCGGCCATGGTGTTAACGAACGCCAGGCCACCGGGAAACATGCCGACCAGGACTTTCGCAAAATCTATCAGGCGTCTGGCAATCCCTCCCCTGTTCATAAGCTGTCCCGACAGGATGAAAAAAGGAATGGCCAGAAGGACAAAACTGTCCAGCCCGGTGGCCATGCGCTGCGCGACAGTGGTCAGAGCTGGACCACCTTGAATACTCATCAGCATGGTGGCGACTGTGGCAATGCCTATGCTGAAGGAAATGGGCACACCGATTATCAACAGAAAGACAAAGCTGAGGATGAGGACCAAGATGTGGGCGATTTCCATCCTTATTCCTGTATGGCTCCGGTTTCTGCTCGTTCCACCTGGAATTCTCCCTGCGTCCTTTTAAATGAACGCATTCTCTCCACGAAAAACACAAAAGCGTAAAACATGATCAGCAGTCCGCTCAAGGGGAGCACCAGATAAACATATCCCAATTGAAGCCGGAGGGCCGCGGATATCTGATTCAATTTCAACGTGATCACCACCAAGCGAATACCCCCGATGACCATCACGAAAAAAGCAAACAGAAATATGAATAGCGGGATGCACAATTCAGCCAGAGCCCTGATTCTCCCCGCCATCGCCCTCAACACGACATCGATTGCCAGATGCATCTTCTGGCCAGCCGCATAGCTGGCGCCCAGCAAGCCCACCCAGATGAGAAGATACCGGGCCAGCTCTTCAGTGAAAGAGCTGGGATCCTTCACGACGAAACGCGTGAACACCTGCCACAAGACGTTCAGAACATTGACCGCCATCAGGGTAATCAGAATCCATTCAAGGATCCTGTTGACTTTTTTCTTGATTGTCTCGAACTTCATTTTATCGCCTGGATCTCCTGGATGATCTGGTATAACTCCGGCTGCTTTTTGTATTCTTCGTAAATCGGTTTGACCTTTTCGGCAAAGAGAGTTTTATCCGGATAAAAGATTTTCACCCCGGCCTTCCGGACATACTCTAGAGCCTCTTGAGTCGCTTTTTTCCACAGCACTTTCTGATGCTGCGCAGACTCATCCGCCACTCTCTGAAGAATTTCCTGAAACTCAGATGGAAGGTCATTCCAGATTTTTGTGCTGATGAGGAGGACATCCGGAACACCGGTATGCTCATCAAGGGAGTAGAATTTACAGACTTCGTAGTG
The DNA here is from genome assembly GCA_050116035.1 of Candidatus Aminicenantota bacterium. Taxonomy (GTDB): domain Bacteria; phylum Acidobacteriota; class Aminicenantia; order Aminicenantales; family Aminicenantaceae; genus SOIA01. Next base: position 2,190 of record JASFPJ010000165.1, read on the forward strand.
GCGGGAAAGATGAAAACTCGGCGGATTATTCTCGGCTCCGTCCACAACTCCCTGCTGAAGCGCCGAATACAACTCCCCCCACGCAATCGGAGTGGGTGAACCCCCGAGGGACTGAACCATCCTCATCGAGGTCGGGCTCTCCTGTGTCCGGATTTTCATCCCCACGAGGTCTGAAGGCAAAAGAATGGGTTTCTCTATCGAATAGAAACTCCGGCTGCCCGCATCATAGAAACACAATCCCCTCAGCCAGTATTTTTCTCCGGCCAGGAGCAACTTCTTCCCTATTTTTCCTTCAAGGACTTTAAAGCTGTGTTCCTCATCTTTAAAAAGATACGGCAGGCTCAGAACGCTCATCGAGGGCACGAAGCCTTCCAGGACGCTGCAGGAGACTTTTGTCATTCCTATGCTTCCGATCTGAAGAAGCTCCAGGCATTCTCTCTCAGAACCTAACTGCTCACTGGGATAGATATCGATTCGCATCCGGCCGTTCGATTCTTCCGAAACACGCTTGGCCAGGTATTCCATGGCTTGATGCACTGGGTGGGTGGGATTCAAGCCATGCGCCAACTTGATGTCTTTTACGCGCGTATCTCTGCCGCAGCCAACAACCAAAAGGGAATATATAATGAGCAGAATAAACGGAAGAGGCTTTATACGACTTCCAGAATTCCTCATTTATTCGATAAGAGGTTGAACCACCACAGCCTGGAATTTTTCGAGTTCGGCTTTTAAACGAGTAAACATTTCCTCGTCGGTGTACAGGCCGATTATGGAACCACCAGAGCCAGCGAATTTGGCTGAAGCCCCACACTGGCGGGCTGTCTGGATCAACGCGAGATTGCTTTCGCTGATTTTCATGATCTGGCTTCGCCGGTCGAAGTTCTCGTTCATTAAATCATGCAGCTTTTCGAAATCACCCTGGAGCAAAGCGTCCTTCCCAGCCTCGGCGATTTCGGCCAGGCGATGGAGCGAATCCAAAACGAATTTATCGCCTCTCTCATACCCCATGCGGATATCATCCAGAACCTGTCCGGATACCTTTCCCAGTGAAGGTTTATAGGCAATGAAAAGATCGGGAAGAAGCTTCACATCCAGGCGTTCATAGATGCCGTGCCCCTTTTCATCGATGTGTTTTTTATTCAGGTCCATGTACATACATCCCTCATACACCTGGATGACTCTATCCATCAACCCGGCGTTGATTCCCAGCTCTTTCAATTCTGCGTCCAGGATGAGGGAAGGCAGAACCTCCACAGGGATGTCCACTTCGTAGAATTCCATCAAGGCGCGCATCACAGCCGTGATGATCGCGCTGGACCCTCCCAGTCCGAGCTGGCGGGGGATAGTGGATTCATACTGGATGGTGAAGCTTTTCTCCTTGGGTACGATTTTCTGCTCTCTGCAGTAGTCAGAGAACTTCTTTATCGCGGCTTTGACCAAGCGAACTCCGCCGTAATAACCATATACCTCGATTCTCTCCACAAGCTCACCCATATTCATGTAAACATTCGCATCCCGGCTGTCGGCTTCGATGCGGAGTTCTGAAGACTCCTGGAGAGAAACAGTCGCGGAGAAATTTTTGACCGTGATGGCGATGATTTTGCCGAAATATCCATCCGAAGGATTCCCGAGCAACCCGGCCCGGGCATACGCGCGGCTCTCGATACCCATTATCCTGTATTTTACTTCTTTTTATTCAATGGGCAAGAAAAACATGAAAACTCTCCTCGGCTCATTTCTGTATTCATCTCCCAAAAACTGAATTGCAGATGCTGTTGCCGGTTAGCGATGAGGTTTAACCTGAACCTCTCCTTCCAGTTTTTTATTTCCAGCTCGAATCACAACAGTGTAATTCCCAGGCCTGACTAATTCTGTGCCCCGCCTGAAAACCGCTTGATCTGCCTCTTCTTTCTTCGGGCTCAAGTCCCAAACAGCTCTATTCACTCCTGGACTATTGGTTCCGGTGAGTTCTCTAACGACCTCTCCGGTATCATCCAAGATAGAGATTTCAACCGGGCCGCTCTCTTTTAAATAATAATGGATGACCGCTTCTTGACGCGTTTCCCAGGCCCAGTCACCTCTGTAATCTCTGCTAAACGGCAGCACAGCCGGCCTGATCGCAAACAAATGGGCTTCTTTTTCAGCAATCTTTCCATTAAATCCCTGAACAGGAGCGATATCCAGAACAAACGCGCTTCTTCCATGAGTTCCGATGACCAACTCATTATCCCTCGGATGCACAGCTATGTCGTGGACAGCGGTCGTCGGTAAATCACAGCAGAGTGAATACCATGTTTTTCCGCTATCCAGAGAAACATATACGCCTCCCTGATCCGTTCCCACATAGAGAATATTTTTATTTTGAGGGTCTTCCCGTATCACATTCACAGATTCAGAGGGAAGGTTTCCGGTGATCGAGTTCCATGTTTGTCCAAAATCAGTAGACCTATAGAGGTAAGTTTCAAAATCATCCTCCCGGTATCCGGTCAAAGAGAGATACACAGTTCCAAGCTCATGGGATGAAGCGACTACCCGGCTGACCCATTTATCAGGAAGACCTTTATTGATCTTCGTCCAGTTCTTCCCATCATCTCTCGTCACATGAACATTCCCATCATCCGTGCCAACAAAAATCAAGCCCGGCAGCAACGGCGATTCACTGATGGTTGTCAACGCGCCATAGGGGACATTTCCCTGTTTTTCCGGACCCGGACTTGTTGATAAATCCGGGCTTATGCAGGCCCAACTATCGCCCCTGTTTACGGATTTGAAAAGCTTATTGGCTCCGTAATAAAGGGTAAAAGGATTATGATGGGAAATGATAAAAGGAGTCATCCAATTATAGCGAAGAGGGGGCTCTCCTTTTTTCGCTCTTGGTTGGATGTGTTTGGATTGTCCGGTCTTCATATTTTTGCGTCTGAAATAACCAAACTGCTGTTCATAATAGATAATACTTGGATCAGTGGGATCCACCAGCGTAAAGTAAGAATCCCCTCCTCCCCAGAGGTCGATCCAAACATGCTTCCAGGGATCCTCGATACCATCCTCCTGCTCCTGGTTGCTGGGTCCGTAAAGAGCTGAATCATCCTGTGTCCCCCCGTATATATTGTAGGGAGTCGCCATATCCACTGATATGGCGTAGAATTCAGCAATCGGAAGATTGTTGAGGTGGAGCCATGTCTTTCCTCTGTCATAGGACATGAAAAAACCGCCGTCGTTTCCAAGCAGCAATCTGTCCGGGTTTACAGGATCGATCCAGAGATCATGGTGATCAAGGTGAAGGGCTCGAGTGGAATGATGATAAAGATGGACGACCGTTCCCCCGAGCCTTTCGTATGTTTTTCCTCCGTCTTTGGATGCCGCCAGGTTAACACCTAAAACATAGATTCTTTTTTCATCATCAGGTGAGACTCTGATATCTCCAAAAGAATAATTGATGCCGGCAATCACATCGCTTTCGTTAGCCTTTTTCCAAGTTCTTCCTTTATCCTCAGAGCAGTAGACTTCCCCACCAACACGCCTTTGTCGGCGTTCTTTCTTTTTTCGAGGAAGAGGAGTCTGATTATCAAGGACAGCGTACACAAAGTTTGGATTCGAAACAGATACATCCAAGCCAATCCGTCCGATATATTTTCCAGTCGGGAATCCCTTGGTCAATCTCTTCCAGGTTTGGCCGGCATCCGTTGTTTTGTAAATCCCGCTTCCTTTCCCACTGACAACATTGTCCCACGCTTTTCTATCTCTTTCCCAGGCCGCCGCATACAAGGTCTCGTTGTCAGATGGGTCCATCACGACATCCACAACACCGACCTTCTCAGAAATAAAAAGACTCTTCTGCCAGGTCTTCCCCCCGTCAGTCGTCTTGAACAAACCTCTTTCTTCGTTATAGGTGTACTGATGCCCCAAAACAGCCACATAGACAATGTCTGGATTCTGAGGATCTATGACTATCCTTCCAATATGGTGAGAATCATGCAAACCCATGTTCTTCCATGTCTCCCCTCCATCTTGAGATTTGAAAATTCCAGTTCCGGCAAAAGAACTCCTGGCCATCAGGTTCTCTCCCGTCCCAACCCAAACCGTATCAGGATCTGAGCGCGACACTTCAATATCTCCGATGGCAAAAGTGGATTCACTCTCAAAGATAGGCTTCCAGGTCATGCCGTTATTCACGGTCTTCCAGACATTACCCGATCCCACTCCCACAAATATCGTGGAACTGTTCCCCGCAGGGCAGGCAATGGTCTCTACCCTTCCCCCCTGAAACATCGGACCGACTCTTCGCCATCTTAGATTCTTGAATGGTGATTCTTCTCTGAGTTTCATATGAAGGTTCCAGGATTTCATCCGGCTTTCAGGATCTGTTGGATTCTCTTTATCCTGTGGGCTGGCACCCAGTGGAGATAAAAATTGGACACACAAGAAGAATAAACTCAAATAAAGAAACGGATAAATGCATCTTTTCATGGAGGACTCCTTTGGAAAAAGGATATGTTTAATTTCGTATTCCTGCCTAAACGTCTTAATGCGCATAGAGTAGAAAATTGGGCGTTTGTCATATAACACAGCCCAAATTCGATGTCAAAACACACGAGCCATCGCTGGCCATCGCTAGCCATCGGATATTAAAAACCACTGGATGTTTGAGCGTATGATAAAGTGATTCTTTTCCATTTTGTGTGGGCAAGACTCAGCTTAGATAACTTAGAAGAGTATTCAGGGATGGATGAAGCGACATCGGAAGATTTAGCCTTCCCGAATCGTTCTTCGAGGGAACCCGACAGAGTCGGGCCCGAGGACTGTGTGAGTACGATATAATACATCGGACGGTGCTTGGTATGACTGGGGAATATCCAGACGTGAGATTTGATAAACACGCGGAGTTCCGCAGGGCCGAGAAGGTTGATGAGGGAATGGCGTGAAAAATCTGACTGGAGCAAGGACATCCCTGAATGCTT
>JASFPJ010000166.1:0-7144 GCA_050116035.1 Candidatus Aminicenantota bacterium
CACCCGCTTCATTTCCGAGGGACCAGATGATGACTGCGGGATGGTTTTTGTCCCTTTCCACCATCCTGATCGTCCGTTCCAGATGAGCCTTTTGCCAGGCGGGATTGTTGCCGAGCGTTCTATCCGGACGATAACCCATCCCATGGGACTCGATATTGGCTTCATCGATCACATAAAGCCCATACTGGTCACAGAGATCGTACCATCTGGGAACGTTTGGGTAATGGCTTGTCCGGACAGCATTGATGTTGAACTGCTTCATCAACCGGATATCCCTCATCATGTATTCTTCCGAAACCACGCGTCCGGTCTCAGGTTCGTGCTCATGGCGGTTGGCTCCCTTGATCGTGACCGGAATGCCATTGACCAGTAACTGCCCCCCTTTGATCTCCACTTTGCGGAAACCGGTTTTGCAGCTTACCACCTCGACGGTCCTTCCTGACTCATCCACGAGAGACAGAACGACCGTATACAGGTTTGGAGTTTCTGCCGACCACTTCTTCGGATTCTCAATGAATTTCTCGAACTGGATTTCTGCTTTCTCTGATTCCTCGAATTCAACTTCCTCCTCCACAGGCGTTTCAAAGACGGGTCGATGATCTGCATCGAACAACTGCATCTGGATTTTGTGCTTTTCAGGCGGGCCACTCAAATAGTTTTTCACATCAACCGTGACCTCGATCTTTCCATCCAGGTAAAGCTCGTCCAGGTCCCCGAGAACAAAGAAATCACGGATCATCACGCTCGGGGTTGAAAAGAGGAACACATCCCGCTCAATCCCACTGATCTTCCAGTAATCCTGATCCTCCAGATAAGCGCCATCACTGAATCGGTAGACTTCCACGGCCAGTGTGTTTTTTCCGCTGCGGATAAACTCAGAGATATTGAATTCTGCCGGAGTCTTGCTGCCCTGGCTGTAACCAACTTTTTTCCCGTTGACCCAGACATAGAAGGCGGATTTCACTCCTCCGAAATGGAGGAATACTTGCCTGTTTTTCCAGGTTTCCGGGACTATAAAATTCCTCCTGTACGAACCTACTGGATTGTATTCATGGGGAATATGGGGAGGATTTGCTGGAAAAGGATAGTCCGTATCGGTATAGATGGGAACTCCATACCCCTGCAGCTCCCAGTTCGCCGGAACCTTGATGTCATCCCAATGACTGACATCATATTCATCCCCATAAAAATGGATGGGCCGGTCAGCCGGCTTTCTCACCCAGTTGAACTTCCAGATTCCGTTCAAGCATTGGGTATAAGGCGACTGAACAGGATTATTCTCTATAGCGGCTCTGGCATCCGCATACGGAATATAGGTGCAGTGGCCAGGCTCTTTATTCCGTTCAACCACATCCGGATTCTCCCAGTCAAACACTCCTTTTTCCTCAGCCGATATAGATTTTGTGGAGATTCCTCTATAGGCTGCAGGAGATATGTTCAGGATGAGGAAAACAAAAACAAAATTGAGAGTGAGAAATCTCATCTTTTTTCACTCGTTAAGATAGCCCTGACAAGAAGAGAATGCATGAATACATGCATTCTCTCGCTTGTGGTTTCCTTTACTCCTCGAATCATGTTTCAGACTGAGTCAAGATGATCAATAATTGACAATCCCTAAAATCTTAACGGAAGATAAAACCATGCCGCAGAGGATCCTCCGGGTCAAAATAGAATCTGTTCTGGCCGATGATAGACGCACTCCCTGTGACTTCGGGGATTACGGCCCTGTAAATGCCGAAGTCTATAACATCCACAATCCGCACTCTAAAACTCGTCCCCAGTATACTTTCAACGACAATCGGGTGTCCAGGAAACAGTTCACCACGGGAAAAATGGATAGCCACCCGAGCACTGACACCCGTTCCCGTGGGCGAGCGGTCCACTTCTCCTTCGGCAAACACACAGACATTCCGGCTGTGATGAGTTGGATCAAAAGCTTCTCCCACAAAAATGGTCCCGTACAGAAATCCCAAATCTTCTTCGAACGGATGTTTAATTTCCAAGCTGTCCATGACTGCATGCTTGATTCGTTTTCCCGCATCCACCAATTGATAGAAATTTTTTTCCTCCAATTCAAGCTTTAGCTCCCGCGCCCCGCAGACAGCATAAAAGGCCCCGCCAAAAGCCACATCGTACTGGACTACACCTACTCCTGGAACCTCAATAACCTGATTACTCTTCAAAACGAAGGAGGGCACATTATGGAAAGAGACCTCTTTGACTTTTCCGTTTACTCTTTGAGCCGTAGCTGTGACTCTTCCGGCAGGCGTATCCATTTTCACAACAGGACTATCCCCTTCTTTCTCAATCATTCCTGTATCCAGGACAACTTTAGTAAGAGCGATAACTCCATGCCCACACATCGTGCTGAAGCCCTCATTGTGCATGAATAAAACTCCTAAATCTCCATCAGGAGTGACTGGTTCAGTGATGATGGCTCCATACATATCTGCATGTCCCCTTGGCTCCCACATTAAAGCCTTACGAAGATCATCCAGTTTTTCCTGAGCATAGCGCCTTTTTTCCAAGAGAGTCTCTCCGGGAATTCTGTCCACTCCACCGGTTATGATTCGTAAAGGTTCACCGGCTGCATGGGCATCTATAGTCGTGATCTCCGACCAATCGTCTGGTGGCTTCCAATCTTCGAGCATTTTCACCCTCCTCACCTATGTTTTCTAAAGAAGGATTGGAATCTAATCTCTATGTTTTCTTTTTCATGAGCGATAGACTCACTCATACTCTCCCTAACTCCCACATTTCTTTTAGACCGGGGAACAATTCACCCTGTAGACAATGCTCTCCCGATGGCCTGTAATGACCTTATAATAATCACTCAAAAGCTGGTCAACCTCTCTATTCCCCGTATCCACCAGTAGCGGACGGCCGGACAATGAATTCATTTTTTGTGCTGTGGCTATGATAATGATATTCTCTTTCCCGACCTGTCTGATGACCTCAGGACTGATCTGTTGATTCCCTCTGCCAAGCAAGTATCCCTGTCCGCCAATCGGTGTGATTATGAGTTTTGTCTTCTTCCCTTTGATTCTTTCCAGTAATCCTGACTCATTCAAATCCAATCCGACAAGCTTCCTCTTGTAAATAAGGTCGACTCCCAGCAATGAGCTCTTCAGGTTTAGCTTATCCATCACCGCTCGAACCGTTGTTCCAGGTCCGCTAATATAATAGAATTCATCAGACATGTTTTCAACAATCTCAAACGCAATGGCTTCCTGGGAATATCTCTCATCTGGCTGGCTTCCCGCTTTAACACTCTGTACGTAGCTTCTCCTATAGGGAATCTTCAGGTATCCATACAGCTTGGCCGAAAGAATGCCGTTTCTGTATTCATCCTCATCGATGTCCATGACTTCGACTTCTCGAGTTCTTTTGGCTTTTCCCTGGAGGTACAGAGCCGCTAACTCACCCGCTATCAGTGGATTAGAGGCGAATACAGCCGAATGGATCTTCACGCCTGAAGGAATACCCAAAACTATGAGTGAACCGCCGATAGCCGAATACAGGTCTCTGGCTGTTCCGTCTCCTCCTGCGAAGAGAAGCAAATCCACTCCTAAACATTTCATCTCTTTGGCCGCTCTTTGCGTATCTGCGGCTGTGGTCATTGAAGTCCTCCCCACATCGATGACTTCAGGAGCTAAACTTAGATGGTTGGCTGAATCCTCCCCCATTTGACCTGCACAGGTTATTATACCTATCTTTCCTTTGAGGGGTTCGATCATCCTCAAAGCATCCTGTGTGCGTTGCTGCGATTCAGGCCTGGCCCCGAGCCTCCTGGCTTTCTCCAAGATATCCAGGCCGTCTGTCCCCTTCAGGCCCACTCGTCCGCCCATTCCAGCTATCGGGTTGACGATCAAGCCTAATTTTTTCAACACACTCTTAACACCACGGAGTTCTTGCCGCTCTATTGACTCCCATCAAAAACAATTCTTCCCCCCACGATCGTGTACACCGTCCGCGCCTTTAAGACCTCTCTGGGAGCGACTTCCAGGATATCCCTGTCCAGCACCGTGAAATCCGCCAGTTTCCCCACCTCAATCGATCCGAGTATGTTTTCTTGAAAGGCTGCATACGCCCCCCAGATTGTGAATCCCCTTATCGCTTCTTCGATGGTCATCCGTTGCTCCGGGAACCAGCCGCCTTCAGGATTCCCATCCATGTCCATTCGGGTAATGGCCGCGTAGATGCCCAGCATGGGATCATTCGACTCGACAGGAAAATCTGAGCCACAAGGAATGAGCAATCCGGCATTCAAAAAAGACCTCCAGGCATAGGCTCCAGCCGCCCGTTTCGAGCCCACCCTGGCCTCGACAAAACCCATATCCGAAGTGCAGTGGGTGGGCTGCATGGCTGGAATCACACCCAGCAATGCAAACTTCTCGATATCCTCGGACCTGACAATTTGGGCATGTTCGATGCGAAACCGGTGGTCCGTCTTGGCACTATTTTTAAGCGCCTCTTCGTAAGCATCAAGGCACAATCGGTTCCCTCGAATCCCTATGCAGTGGGTGTTGACTCCCATATCCGCTTCCAGGGCCGCTTTGGCCACATGGGTGATATACTCGGGGGTGATACGGAGTAATCCCCTATTTTCAGGATCATCTTCGTAGGGCTCGAAGAAAGCGGCGCCGCGGGAGCCCAGCGCCCCGTCAAAAAACAATTTCATACTCCGGACGGAGAGGAAATAATTACCGTATTCTTCAATCCTGTGCCGCTTGAGATAGGCAGTGAGGTCTCCCTCCAGAGTGGGATTTTCCTGCTCTCCAAGCATGGCATAAACGCGCATATGAAGTTTTCCTCCGTCGATAAGCTTCTTAAAAACCCTGATCTCATCCGGACCAATACCGGCTTCATGCACAGAAGTCAGCCCCACTGATAGGCAGCTCTCCACGGCCTTGAGCACTTTATCGCTGTACTGTTCATCCGTATCCTTGGGTATATGTTTTTCCACGATATTCATCGCTCTGTTAATCAAAACACCAGTGGGTTCTCCGCTTTTCTTCCTGTGAATGACACCTCCGAACGGGTCAGGCGTCTCCCGGGTTATTCCCGCAATTTCCAGAGCTTTTTTATTCGCGAATGACGCATTCCCGTCTATCCGATTGAGATAGACAGGATTATCGGGCGATACAGCACTCAGAGCGTCATGAACAGGGAAACTCTTGTCTTCCCAGTCGTTCTGATCCCAGCGTCCCCCGACGATCCACTCACCCGGCTGAGCTTCTTTCACTCTTTCGGCAACTTTGTCGATGATCTGCTGATAACTTGTGGTGCCTGTGATGTCGAGCTGAGTGAGCTGCTCCCCGAGATTATAGATATGCGCATGAGAATCAATAAGACCCGGGAGAACAAGCTTCCCCTTGAGATCGATAACCTTGGTTTCTGGTCCTGTGTACGAAGATACATCTTCATTTTTCCCCACAAAAACGATTCTCTCCTTTTGGACAGCCACTGCTTCAGCGAACGAAAACTCCTCATCAACGGTCACGACTTTCCCGTTGCGCAGGACCAAATCGGCCGGCCCAGGGCCTCGGCATGAAACGCACATGGGTGCAAAGAGGAAAATTATGAACAAAAATAACTTGAAACATCTCATGGTTCCTCCTCGAATGAATCTCATTAACAGACTCCAAGGATAGAATGCAGGAAAATTTCCTTGATTCTCACTTTTCCTCCTGCTTTTTGTACTCAAGAAGATAAGCCTTGATATTGATAGATCAGTTAATAAGATCCCTGGCATTCAAAGAATGTTGATATGGACGTGCCAGAGATTTTTCTATTGTTTTTATGACTCCTGTCTACTCATCACTTCAAGCTTATATCACAGGAAAAAACTGATTTCAAACACGAACAGACAAACCAGGATGAAGACATCATTTGACCGTATTTTTTTCATATGGTATAGCTAATAAACTTAAATAGGCAAGATATTAAACTGGATAATAAAAGGAATAAAAGTGTCTAAATAAACGCCTTTTCTCCAATTCACACATGGGCAGAGGAAAATGAGGAAAGGAATCAAACGACTAAGCCGTCAGCTCAGTCGTTAAGGAGAGTGAGCCATGGCCCATATCATAATCGGGGCATTCTTGATGACAGGGTTTCTCCTTCTCATAGACTATGTCCGGAGGCACAACCTGCACATCGCCTGGTGGAAGTGGGTCATAACGATCCTGGGCTTTTTCTATGCTCTATTTATCCTTGAGATGATCGTCAGCTTCCTGTCTGAGGGAGCGGGGAAAGCCGCCCTGGTCATGGGAACGATTCTAGGATTTATAGTGGTTGTATGGGGTGTGCTCTTGGCTCGCTTTGTTTTTGCCCGAAAAATTCATTGAAAAACCTTAATTATTAAATTAGAGAGGAAAAAATGTCAAAGCAATCGATTCATCGGCGCGACTTCTTAAAAATGGTGGGAATAGGAACGGCGACTGTTGGTTTTGGCATGGTCTGTCCCAAAGATATAGCCACGACTAAAAATGGAGTAGTGGTCGAATCGCCGGATGAATACGGTGGTTTCCTGGTGGAAAAAATCAACAATAAAAAATACCCCTACGAGTACGACTCAAAAAAAATCAAACAAATGAGCGAAAAGTCGACGACATTCAGCCGCAACATGTGGGATCCGGCTCGCCGGAATCGTCCTGAAGTGAAAGAAAATTTGACTCACCAGAATCTGGTCGAGGGCAAGGGAAAGGTCCCCAACCAGACCCGCCTCGATTATGCTCTCATGGCTGCTTCCTGGCATGGAGCTCGTGCGGGCGGAGGTCTATCCTATGGATGGGATGTGCACCGCTATGGGACGGTGCGGGGCCAAGGTCTTCATGAACTCGGACCCTGGAATCCATCGGACCTGAACATGACCTGGGAGGAAGCCTCTCTGGCGGTCAAACACGCGGCTCTGTTTTATGGAGCCTCTCTAGCTGGCATTGCCGAACTCAATCCTCTCTGGCTGTATTCTGACCAGTATTCCCCGACTCGAGAAAACCGAGAGAGGGCCATCCCTATACTGAGAGAGGGCGACCGTTTGGAGAAAACCCGTGAGGCCTTGTACATTCCCCAATCAATGAACAGAGTGGTTGCCCTTGCCTTCGAAGAAGACTTCCACGGAATCGCTAACTCACCCGGCAGA
>JASFPJ010000167.1:0-7143 GCA_050116035.1 Candidatus Aminicenantota bacterium
CTGCCTGTTGTCGTCGGCGAAAACCTCAATTTCTTCGGGCATTTTCTGGAGCCAGTGCTGAGAGGTGCTCATGAAGCTCACATCAGCCATAACCTGGAATGGATTCTGATCGGAATATCGATCGGAATGGCTTTTCTCGGGATCATCATTGCCTGGATCTTCTACATCAAATCCCCGAAAATCCCGGAAAGGCTCAGAACCCGGTTCCCGCGTATCTATAAACTCCTGTTTAACAAATACTACATGGACGAGATATATAATGCGGCCTTTGTCCAACCCACTGTCAGGGGCTCGGAAATCATATACGACAATTTTGACTTAAAAATCATCGATGGCGCTGTCAATGGGTCAGCTAAGGTCACCGGTTTCTCTGGAAAAATCCTGAGCTATTTCCAGAGCGGTCTGATCAAGGATTATGCCTTGATCTTTTTACTCGGAGTCATTATCTTTTTAGGCTATTTGATAATTTTTTAAAAAATGAATTTTCCAATACTGAGTGTGGTCACTTTTCTCCCGATGGCGGGGGCTCTTCTGCTCATCTTTATTCACCGGAAAAAAGAAAAGCTACACCGCAACATAACCCTGGCTGTCACCCTCATTACATTCATCATCTCCCTCTTTCTCTACTTCAATTTCAACTCCCAGACTCCTGACCCACAATTTGTGGAAAAAAGTGTCTGGATCGGTTACGGCATCAACTACCATGTCGGGATCGATGGAATCAGCCTCTTTCTTGTGCTGCTGACCACTTTTCTGATGCCCATCGTCATCCTCTCCTCCTGGACTTACATCCAAAAAAGAGTAAAGGAATACCTGATTTTCATGCTCTTGCTCGAGACGGGAATCATCGGTGTGTTTGTCGCACTCAACCTGTTCCTCTTTTACGTTTTCTGGGAGGCCATGCTGATACCCATGTACTTCCTGATCGGTGTGTGGGGTGGTTCCCGCAAGATTTACGCCACGATCAAATTTGTCCTGTTTACGATGATAGGAAGCCTGTTGATGCTGGTGGCGATTTTTTACCTCTACTCGGCCTATTACAAGGCGACCGGCACGTATTCTTTCAATTTGTTTGACTTTCATAACCTTGTTCTGAATCCCAATGTTCAGATATGGCTCTTTTTAGCCTTTGCTTTGGCTTTCGCGATAAAAGTGCCGATGTTTCCCTTCCATACGTGGCTTCCCGACGCCCACGTGGAAGCTCCGACAGCAGGCTCAGTCATCCTGGCCGCTGTGCTCTTGAAAATGGGAACATACGGTTTCCTCCGTTTTGCCCTGCCCCTTTTCCCGAGTGCGGTGATCAAATTTCTTCCCCTGTTGGCTGTGCTCAGCCTGATCGGGATTATTTACGGCGGGATGATGGCCCTGATCCAAAAAGACGTGAAGTCCCTTGTCGCCTATTCCAGTGTCAGCCATATGGGATTGATCATGCTGGCTGTTTTTGCCCTGAATATCGAAGCCACGGAAGGGGCCATCTACCAGATGCTCAATCATGGATTGAGCACGGGTGCGCTGTTTTTGATCGTGGGAATCCTGTATGAAAGGTCACACACGCGCCTCATAAAAGACTATGGTGGAGTCAGTAAGCAAATGCCGGTCTTTTCGGCCTTTTTCCTCATCTGCATGCTCTCGTCTGTCGGCCTTCCAGGATTGAACGGGTTTATCGGGGAGGTTTTGTGCATCTTTGGAATCTTCAAAGCCAATAAGATCTTCGCCATTCTGGGTGTGACCACAGTCATACTGGCTGCCGGATACCTTCTCTGGATGTTCCAGAGAGTGATGCAGGGACCGATCACGAACAGCAAGATCCTTTCCTTTAAAGATATAAACAAGAGAGAGATCGCCTATCTTGTTCCGATCGTCATCATGATGTTCTGGATGGGCATCTACCCCAGGCCTTTCCTGAGAAAAATGGACAGCTCCGTCACTCATCTCCTGAACAGGTTCAACAATCACAAGGCTTATTATTCCAAAGTGGAAAAGAAACAAGAGCTGGTGAAAAAAACAGAAAACCAAAAAGCCGAAAAACAAACTAAGGAAAAGGAAGAACTGACGCAATGAACAGCTTTCTCGCTCTGCTTCCTCTTTTAGTCATCGTGTTCGTCGCCCTTGCTGTCATGATTCTGGATGTATTTCTCAAAAGGGAAAACAAAGACTATCTGGCTTACCTCTCTCTCAGTTTTATTGTTATTTGTGCCTTTCTGTGCATCCAGTTCTGGAATAAATCCTACCATTATTTTGATGGGAACCTGCTCCTGGATAAATATTCCCTCTTTTTTACGTTTCTGCTCCTTCTCTCGACTGGTTTTGTCATTCTTCTCTCTATAAAATACATTGCTCTCCAGGATGTGAACTACGGCGAGTACTATGCTCTCCTTCTCCTGGCTCTTTCAGGAGTGATGATCATGGTTTCATCTCCTGATCTTTTGGTCATAATCCTGGGCCTGGAGGTCCTCTCTATTTCCAGCTATGCACTCGCTGGCCTGATGAGAAGGGATGAAAAGTCATCAGAAGCGGCCATTAAATACTTCCTGCTGGGAAGTTTTGCCACGGCCTTCCTCCTCTATGGATTGGCACTCCTTTACGGAACTTCCCATTCGACCTACATCCCGACAATCATCCAGTACTTCAGTAAGGATGCTGAACTGAGCTTAATGGCACTCATCGGTCTGGGATTGATCGTCATCGGTTTCGGTTTCAAGATCGCTGTCGTGCCTTTCCACATGTGGACTCCGGATGTTTATCAAGGCGCACCCACTCCGATAACGGCCTTTTTCTCTGTTGTCCCCAAGGCAGCCGGATTCGCCATCCTGCTGCGAGTTTTCTATCCCTACTGGCAAACAGCCATCGATTCTCGGTCCATATTTGTGCTTCTCTGGATCATCAGTGTCCTCACCATGGTCATCGGAAACCTTGTGGCTCTGCGTCAGACAAATGTAAAAAGAATCCTGGCTTATTCCAGTATCGCTCATGCCGGGTACTTGCTCGTGGCCATCCTGGCTCAGGACAACTCGAGCCTCGTTTTTTACTTGACAGTCTATCTCTTCATGAATATGGGTGCGTTTGCCGCTATCATCGCTTTGAGCAAAAAAGACAAGGAATACCTTGAGCTGGAAGATTATGCAGGCATCGGATTCAAATATCCATGGATCGGCGCTACATTCACTGTCTTTCTGCTCTCTTTGGCCGGGTTCCCTCCCACAGGAGGCTTTCTGGCGAAGTTTTATGTTTTCTCTTCAGCTGTTAAACAGGGCCTAGTCCCATTAGTCATCATCGGGGTTCTTGCCAGTCTCATATCTGTGTTTTACTATCTGAGAATCGTCGTTTACATGTACATGCGAGAGCCTACACGAGAAGTCGATATAATGGTGGAAAATCCCGCCCTCTTCCTCGTCCTTTTCCTCTGTCTCTATGGTGTGCTTCAATTGGGTTTGTATCCCAGGAGCATCCTTATCCTCATCCAACAGGCCATCAGCCCTTTCTTATAGGGGTCGCGTCTTAACATTTAACATTCCTGAATATCTATAGAGACAAAGGGGTCAGATCTTAACATTCAATTTCTAAAATCTCAGATTTAGCTTGACTAGACAGCGATTCCTTTTTCATGGATTATTGACTACGAAAGAATCAAAGAAATGGAAAATGTTGGTTGCTGAATTGAAATCCCAAACATTCTGATTTTAATTTAATTCAAAAAAAGAGAATGTTAAGACCTGTCCCCACTTATTTTGTTAATAGTGAGAAATGTTAAATGTTAAGACGCGACCCCTTTTTGAAAAAAGGCTGGAGCAGGACGTAAGCCGAATTCTGTTCCCGCCGGAGTTCCGGCAGGGGCGGTTATTTATCTAACCCCTTGATTGCCCAAGGGGATGAGCGACCTACCCGCCCCATGAGACGGGCCGCCTCTCAATGGGCCAATTTGGTCTTTCTCCGGATGGGGTTTGCCAAGCTCCCGATGTCACCACCAGGACGGTGAGCTCTTACCTCACCTTTTCACCCTTACCTCAAAGGAGAGTGAAACACTCATCCTATGAGGCGGTGTGTTTTCTGTGGCACTTTCCTCCGATCGCTCGGAGTCGCTGTTAGCGACCATCCTGCCCTGTGGAGTTCGGACTTTCCTCCCCTTACTCCTCTTGAGGAGAAGAAGGAGCAACCGCCTCGCCTACTCCAGCCTCTATTTTTATGCCAAAATGCTCTAACTTTTTATAAAGATTGCTCCGTGGCGTATCGATCTCTCTTGCTGTCTGGGAGATATTCCAGTTGTTCTCTTTCAGCTTGGAAAGGATGAAATCCTTCTCCGCCTGTTCCCTGAATTCCTTCAACGTTCTGATTCCCTTAACGTCAGGAAGGTATGTCTGGACTTCTCCTCTTATCTGCTCGGGTAAATCTTTCATCTCTATTCTATCAGCCTCTGTCATAATGAGCAATCTCTCCACCACATTCTTCAACTCCCGAACATTCCCTTTCCAGGGGTATTTTCGTATGGCCTCAATGGCCCCCTTGGAAAATTCTTTCTGTTTGAAATTGTTTTCCTCTGCATAAATTTTGCTGAAGTATTCAACCAGCAGCGAGATATCCTCTTTTTTCTCCCTTAACGGAGGGGAATGCAGTGGGATCACGTTCAGCCGGAAGAAAAGGTCCTCGCGGAATCTACCCTCTTTCTTTTCCTTTTTCAAATCTTTATTGGTCGCGGCGATGACTCGGACATCCACCTTGTTGATCTTGCTCGAGCCAACCTTCTGAATTTCTCCTTCCTCAAGAACACGCAGAACCTTGGACTGCGTCTTCAAGCTCATATCGCCGATCTCATCCAGGAAGATTGTCCCGCCGTCTGCCTGCTCGAACTTACCCGCCTTTTTTTCCGTGGCTCCAGTGAATGCTCCTTTCACATGTCCGAAAAGTTCACTCTCAATAAGCTCCTCTGGAATGGCCGCGCAGTTCACCTGGACAAACCTCTCTTTGGCCCGCAGACTGTGCTTATGGATAGCTCTGGCAATGAGCTCCTTTCCTGTTCCGCTCTCTCCATAGACGAGGACCGTGGCATTTGTGGGGGCGGTCTTCATAATCTCCTTCCAGAGGTTCTTCATTGAAGGATGATTCCCGACCAGCTCGTATCTTTTCTCAGCCTTTGACCTCAGGTCCTGGCACTCCCTCAAAAGCTTATTCTGGTTCAACGCATTCCGGATACACAGCAGCACCCTTTCTCTGTGGAGAGGCTTTTCCAGAAAGTCAAAGGCTCCTAATTTTGTGGCTTCGACTGCCGTCTTGATCGTTCCATGACCGGATACCATGATCACCTCAGGAGCATAAGGCTTTTTTTTCAATTCTTCCAGGACTTCCAGCCCGTCCTTGCCCGGGAGTTTGACATCCAGCAAAACAAGGTCCAATCCCACTGTTTCCTCCAATACTCTCAGAGCTTCTTCTCCGTCTGCGGCTTCGACGAAATTATACCCTTCGTACTCCA
The DNA here is from genome assembly GCA_050116035.1 of Candidatus Aminicenantota bacterium. Classification (GTDB taxonomy): domain Bacteria; phylum Acidobacteriota; class Aminicenantia; order Aminicenantales; family Aminicenantaceae; genus SOIA01. The sequence goes on from JASFPJ010000167.1 coordinate 5,465, forward strand.
GGATCATCTTCAGCGATTTCCGGATGTTCTTCTCGTCATCCACGACCAAAATCTTTTCTTTTCGAGGATTCTTCATTGTTATTTTTCCTTTTTCGGGCAAGGTTCTATCGAACTATTGTATATGTCTCACCAAGAGGCTAGCTTCTCCGTCGTATAAAAAGGCTAGCTTCTCCGCTTATTATCCCAAAAATCTCAAATTTTTAAAAGTCTGGCCCCATCATGTACACGCAATCTCTGAAAACGTGGGAATGGTGTCAAGCTTTGACTCCGGAAGGTGGCAAATAACCTCACCCCATTCAAATATTGCCTCCCCCCTCTCATTATTGTAAGATGAAATTGAGATGTGGAGTAAAATGTGGAGACCCCTTCTGCTCATTCTGCTCATGATCTTCATCGGAATCATCGGCTTCCATATCATCGAAGCGTGGCCCTTACTGGACTGCTTCTACATGACCGTCATCACGATCTTCACGGTCGGCTTCAAAGAAGTCCATGACCTCTCCCCCGCTGGCCGAATATTCACCATATTTATCATACTCGGCGGAGTCGGAGCCGTCTTGTTTGTCTTCACCAAACTCGCTGAAATCGTCTCCGAAGGGGGAGTGTATAAATTTTTACGGAGAAGAAGGATGGAAAAAAAGCTCGGACACCTAAAAGACCATTATATCATTTGCGGCCATGGCCGGATGGGAAGAGAGGTAAGAGAAAGGCTGGAAGAGGAGAAAGTGCCTTTTGTGGTTATCGACACCAGAGAAGAAAAACTGGCTCTCATGAAGCCATCCGATAAAGGCTTTTCCCTCAAGGGCGACGCCTCTCATGAAGAGGTCCTTATAGAAGCCGGAATTAAAAAAGCCAAAGGTTTAGCAGCCCTTCTTCCCACAGATGCGGATAATCTTTACCTCATCCTGACTGTCAGGCTCCTCAATCCCTCGGTCTTCATCCTGGCCAAGGCTCTGGACGAAGAGGCGGAAAGGAAACTTCTCCAGATTGGAGCCAATCGTGTCGTCAGCCCTTTCAAGTTGAGTGGATTGAAAATCGCTCAGGGATTGATCCGCCCCACGCTCGTGGATTTCATGGACCTCATCATCCGAAGAAAAGAGCTTTCTCTCCTCATGGAGGAATTGCCTGTGACCAAGGAATCATACCTGGTCGAGCGCACTCTCAAGGAATGTGATATTCGAAAAACGGCCAATATTATCGTGGTCGCCGTAAAAAAACCAGGAGAAGACATCGTATTCAACCCTTCTCCGAATATCAAACTGGAGACAGGCGACATTCTCCTTGTTTTGGGTAGCGAGAAAGAAGTGAGCCAATTCGAGAGTTCTTATCTAGAAGCCCAGCCCTTATCATCAAAAAAATGAACGCTGCATTTTTATTGAAAAGCCTTCTTGGACAAAGTTTCTCTGTAAGAAGAAAAAGCATCCTCCATCCACCTCAAATAATATTTTTAATTTTTTTCTGTGTCCTACTTCTCGCGCCTCTCTGCACTGCCCAGGAACATACGCCAACCAAGGAATATGAGCTGGAGAACGGATTGAGAGTCTTCCTGTACCAAAAACACACTCTTCCTTTGATAAACTGCGTGGTCGCCGTGAACGTGGGAACAAAAGACGAATCGGAGGAGACGAGCGGACTGGTCCATATTCTCGAACATTATATTCTGTTCAGAGGGACTCAAC
>JASFPJ010000168.1:0-7132 GCA_050116035.1 Candidatus Aminicenantota bacterium
ACCATCTTGAAACTCAAAGATAATGCGTATGGTGTGGCTATCCGGAAAAAACTGCATGAGGAAACAGGAACCAAATGGTCATTTGGTTCCATTTATACGGCGCTGAACACATTGACACGAAAAAGATATGTTGAAAAGAGCAGGGGAGAGCCGACCGCAGAGCGAGGGGGGCGGCACAAATGCCTTTATGCAGTCACTTTCGAGGGGAAAAAGGCCTTAAAAGAAATTAAAAAAGTCCAGGAGAGGCTTTGGTCGGACCTCCCGGCTATAGCTTTAGATTAGGTATTCAGAAAAGTCCATAATCCTCTTGGAATTTTTAATCTCGTTATTTCCTGACAAGGAATTTTTGAACAAAAGAACGGGCAGAGGTTTTTTTCTCCAAAGCCTCGATTTCAAGCTCGTACTCACCCGGTTTCAGGTCCGGAAGCCTGATCTCCATCATCAAGATATCTGTTTGTGTGTCTGTCTCCTGGATATCAACAATCTCCATTTCTAAGTTTATCGGCTCACCTTCGGCTCTGGGGTGGAGCCGAGCACTGAACTCGACCTCAAGAGCCGGGCCTTCAGCTGCAGTCACCGGCAGCACAGCGAGCAGATTCTTGATTCCGGGCTCAAGGTCTCTGACAACAAGGCAGTGATCCTTGGGCAGGAATTTGTAGAAATCGCCGAGAGAAAGATCTTTTTCTTTTTCCTTTTGGTCCAATCCCTCGGACAATCTTACTATTTTTGATTCAGAGCCTTTGGCAAAAAGAAGGGGGGACGATAGGATGATTTCCGATTCGCTTTTTTCCGGAAGAGGAAAGACTATTTTTCCCACAATCGCCTGTCCTGTCTCCAGGTCCCGGGCCACGATGCGACATTCGTACTCGCCTGTGGGTAGGTTAGCCGTGAAGTAAGAAAAAAGAGATTGATGGTCGAATGGAGAAAGGTCCATCTCTCCCCTTTTCTTTATCACAATCTTACGGTCTTCATTGAAGAGGAAGGTAAAGATCTCCGCCGTGGAGGGTGGAATGCCTGTTTTCTCGTTGACAGGTATTTGGGCCAGCAGAGCGCAATTCATCTTCTCTCTTCCTGCGATAAAAAGCGACTCAACCGGAATGTTAAACGGATGAACAGTTACGGGTTTGTCGGCGAACACCAGGTCAGACAGATGAAGCTGTTTTTCGAGGTCGGAAAACTGGGCAAAGGGTTTTGGATTGAAATAGCCGTGCTGGGCCAGGACCTGCAGGCCGGGCCTTTTGACTTCTACTTTAATCTGATGGTACTTACCGTCCCAGGTTTCGTTGATATAATAGCCCAGAACATAGAAATTTCCCGTTAGCCTTTGAACATCCTTGGAAATAGTCTCTATGTCTTTGATGTCGGCAAAATATTTCCCTCCGGAGGCAAGGGCCAGTTCCTTCAGAGGGTGATCTTTCCAGATATGTTTTTCCTTGATGAATGTCCTGGCACCCTTCATGACCCAGTTCCGGGTGTTGACTGTGTACACGGGCGTGCTGGCATTGGCGAATTCTCTGCCCAGCTTGGCAGCCATGGGCCCGAGATTGCGGCCTGTGAAGAATATAAGGCTCTTGTTTCCCTCGATATATTTGAAGGCCTGAGCCAGATCGAACATTTGAGGAGTGGCATCTCGGCGCTGGAAATCGCTTGTTCCTCCGGTATAAGCCATGGGTTTTCCCGAATAGCCGAAAAAGCTCATGACTTCACTCACGCCCCCACTTTCTCCTGATCTGCCTCCTTCGGAAGACCCCCCTCTCTCTCTGACTCGGATGTTATCACTCAATTCACCGCCTGAAAAAGAACCCCGGCTCGGCGGAAGCTCCTTTGTCTTCTCGATCGCCTTGCGGATCTTCTCACGGTCTGTCGTCAGATACTCTTTAATAAAGAAGCCCTTCATGTACGAGAAGCCCAGGATGCCGACTTCATCCCCGGGCCGCAGCTGCGTATCAACGAAATGGAGAGCGGCCTGCTTGGCATTCGCCAAGCCGTTGGCATCACTCCCCGGAATGTCGAGGAGAATGAAGAGACGCCGGTTCATGCCTTTCACTGTCTTGGCCAGGCCGGTTACCTGATCCGACGAGCGGACTTCCATCCCCGCTTCACTCAAGGTGTGCACTTCGAATTCAGTGATTACCTTCTTCTCGCCGTTGTCATACAGAATGAAATCTTCCTTTTTAAGGGCAGTCACAGGATGGCCATCCTGGTCCAGGACGCGGACGGCCACGAGCTTGATAACCGCAGCGGCATCGTGCCGAGGAACTCTTTGTGGCGATGGATCTTTTTTCGTTTGGCCGAATAGGAGAGAGACGGATAAAACTCCCATATAGAACAACAGTAGAGAATGAATCCTCTTGCCCTGCCTCATGGCATTCCCCTTATCTTTAGCTTGATATTTTCTGCTGATTCACCTTTATAAAATTTCTCTGCGAATAGGCTCTTCATCTGTATATACGTTCAAAAATTAGAATTAGGTACAAGAATTAAATAGAGAAAGGTTTTTTTATTGCGGTTCACAGCAAATCCCTCACAATTTTAACCAATTTCCACCCCCTGACCTCCTCAAATAAAAATATCACACCAGGTACAACCTGGTCAATCCACAAGAAAAAGAGATAATGCGACAGTCTCACTTCGCGTTTTCCTGATTTTTGGTTTATAGGCATCTTGCCCATGATAAGAAGCCTGTCCTTTTTTATTTACACATGTCCGTTGAATTAGACAGAAAAATCTATTAGAATGAGTGTCTTTACCTGATATTGATTGGCATGAAAATTGCTAATATGAAAAGTGAAAGGGTTTATCTTTTGAAAAGAATCATTCATCCCCTCCTCTATTTCTTATTCCTGTCTCTTCCTGTGTTCACTCAGGAAGTCGCGCTGGAAAACCTGGCTATAAAAATAGATAGAACCATCAAAATTGACGGGCTGCTGAACGAATCGGTGTGGAATAATGCTCCAGATGCGAGTGTTTTTCTTCATATCCAATCCGACAGATCAGATCCGCAGAAAGTCAGAACAACGGTTAAAATCCTTTTCGATAATGAGTTTGTTTATTTTGGGTTTCTGTGTTACGACGACGAGCCTGAGAAGATCGAGGCTGATGCACTCAACATAGATATGGACTTAAGGGATACGGACTCGATTTATATTGTAATAGACACACCCAAAGAGGCGAATGACTTTCTTTATTTTGCGACGAACTACCTCGGAGCTAAATCAGACGGTAAGCTTTCTAGGGATGGGGAGACAGCCAACTACAAATGGGATGGAAGCTGGAAATCATTCAGCCAGAAAACAGATTTCGGGTGGAGCTCGGAGGTCGCCATTGAACTGAGCAGCATACTGGATGATCCATTGGAGTCCAAGACTTTTGAATTGGCGTTATCTAGACTTGTTCCCCGGTTAGACAGCATTTTCCGTTCAGGCGGGCTGGACCCGGCTTTCAGGTCCGAACAACTTGAACAATTAAAGGCAATTAATCTTGTGGAACCGAAGCTGGGAGTGAATATCACTCCTTATGCCATGACCAAGTTGGAATCGGGAGACAAAACTGAACCCTTCGCCGGAATGAATGGCCACTACAGGTTCTCTCAACAGATGCTGGGACGGTTAACGATTTATCCGGATTTTTCCACGGTCGAGCCGGATCAAGAAAAGATCAATCTGACTCCTTATGAGCTCTATCTTCCAGAGAAAAGAAATTTTTTCCTGGAAGGTCCAGAGATTCATCAGCAGCGAGAAGATTTGTTTTACTCGAAAAGAATCGGGGATATTTATGGCGGAGTGGAAATGAATGGAAAATTTGGCGCGTATGAGTTTTCAGGGATGAGCGTCCAGTCAAAAAAAGATGAATATCTCGATGAAGACTCCGCCAATTTTTCACTTCTTTCTCTGAAAAAACGAAGCATGGGGAGTTCATCGGAGATCGGCTTTTTAGCCGCCAACAAATTAATAAACAAGAGAAACATCGGAACAGCCGGGATGTATGCTGATCTGCGCCTCTCCAGTAAATTTAAACTGGAAGGCCAATTCGCTCTGGGTTATGAAGATGATAGAAAAAGTAACATTGCGTTTTTCCTTGGTCCGAGTTATGACACAAGGACCTTCCATTTACATCTTCATTATAAGCAGATAGACGATAATTTTAGTGATCAAGTCAACCATGTGAGTTTTATCCCGGATGACAACCGAAGGGAGCTGGATTCGGCCATTAATAAAGCGTTTTTATTCAAAGGAGAAATAATAGAACGGATTGGATACACATCCAATTATAATGTGTATTGGGGGATGGATGGAACCTTGCGGAGCTGGCAGATAGACCAGGGGTTCATTGTGAACACAAAAGTGAATTTCATTATATCTGCCACTCATACTCAAGAGTATAAATATAATGAATTTTTCTTGGAGCCAGAGTATTTTTTTACACCCGGTGAAGGGGTATGGAGAGGTTCAGGATGGTCTAGGGTTTGGGTGGGCGAGGAAGGAATTTGGGCAGAGAGATACATAAGAGATTTCCGGAATACTCGGATAAGAGTAGATAGTCAGTATTACGCAGGGGAATGGAGATCATTCGGATTATCACTCACCGCTGGCAAAAATTATGGGTCGAGTTTTATGATGCTTGAAGTCTTTAAAAAATTCAGAATTTCTAAAACTTTTTTCTCGGAATATTACCTGCAGCTCTTAGAACATGAAACTGAAGTTTTTTTTAATGATGTCACTATTCATATGATCAGGCTGACGAGTTATTTGACAAAAAATCTTTTTTTCAAATTATTTTTTCAATCAAGGTCAGATATCGGCAAAACCAATATTCATCTGGAGTTCCTCTACAACATCAAGCCTGTTGGTTCCATTCAGCTGGTCTACCAGAGGGGGACAGCCAGGTTTGGAGAAAAAGGGACTCAAGGCAATACGATTTTTTTAAAGTTCAGCCATGAATTTTAATTCAAAAGCGATAGTGCTGGCTGTGAATCGGAAAGGAAGGCATGAGCCCCAGAGGATTTTATTTGGATTTGAGATAAGCGCAGCCAGGAAGCCCTGGCGCCTCGGAATATTAGGATTATATCCGATTGTTTCAACTTACGAAGGAGAATAGGGAAATATTAATTTTCATTTGAAGAAAAAATGAAAGTTAAATGTTTAAGTTTAATGATCATTTTTATTTTGCTTTTTTCATGCGTCATCCCTCCTGACAAGAAGCAGGCAAAGGTTTATGTGAGTGGTTTAGAGTCTTTGATAGATAGAGATTCTGAAGAGGTGGTCTCAAAGATAATAGACACATGGGAGTTTTATTGCACTAAGATTTGGAGAAAAGAAGACCCCGCCATTAAAGATGTTATGGATGTAGTGAAAGACAAGACAAAGTTTACAAAAAAGGAAGCCAAAAAGATTTTTTCTTCGCAGGGACAATACAAAGTCATGTTCTTTTTCAAGTATCTTCGTGATGAATCTGTGCGGCTTGGAACTATTTCCTCCAGAGGTTACTCTATGTCCAAAGATTTTAGCAAAACACGTAAGCTTGTCCGTCATGCCTATATAAGGGTCGTTTTTAAAGAGGGCAGGTTGATTCATTTCAGAGTATGGCCGAGTGTAGAAGTTTGGATTTCTTGAACGAGGAAGATGATTACAGGAAAAAAAAGGAGATTCGACAAAGGAGTTGATGAACATACGGATGAAGCCGCTAAATAAAAGAATTGAATTTGATGGAGAGGGTAGAAAAACATTTAAGGTTGTTGTATCTTTCCATGCCCAAAATTATCTTCTTCATACAGGCGGAGTAGAATGAAAAGAAAAATTGTAGCCATTATCGTTCTTCTCTATTTTACTTCCTTTCTCTCCCTCAACGCCCAATGGGCGAGAACTTACGGAGGAAGCGGGGATGACTTTGCTTATTCCATCCAGCAGACAGCAGATGGAGGGTATATCGTCGCAGGCACAACGAAATCTTTTGATGATGTATATTATGAAGATGGAGACATTTGGGTATTAAAGCTCGCTTCAGATGGGACTGTCGAGTGGCAGAAAACATATGGAAAATATGATCAGTATAACGAGGATGAGGTTTATTCCATCCAGCAGACCAATGATGGAGGGTATATTGTTGTGGGCCATTATTCATTATCGTATGATAGTTGGATTTTAAAGCTCTCCTCCAGTGGAGATATCGAATGGCAAAAAGTCTGCGAGGGTACCGCTAGAGAGATTCATTCCGTTCAGCAGGTCATTGATGGAGGGTATACAATTGCCTTGGGAGAGATCAGTTATTACTCGTCGGGGTACAATTATGATAGTTATGTTTTAAAACTCGCATCGGATGGGGCTATAGAGTGGCAGAAGACATACGGGGATTATTCCTCGGATAGGTCTCGTTCCATGCAGCAGACCAGTGATGGAGGGTATATCATTGCAGGGGGAACTCATTCTTTTGGAGCTGGAAGTGGAGATGTCTGGGTGCTAAAACTAACCTCGGATGGCAGTGTGGAGTGGCAGAAGGCATATGGGGGAACTTGGGGAGAAGAGGCATCATCCATTCAGCAGACAGCAGATGGGGGGTATATCGTCGCGGGCGAAGTTCAATTTACAGGAGTTGGAAGTACGGATATCTGGGTATTCAAGCTGGCATCAGATGGCAGTGTGGAGTGGCAGAAGACATACGGCGGAGAATCCCGGGAAAGAGTTTATTCCATCCAGCAGGCCAGTGATGGGGGGTATATCGTCGCGGGCGAAACTGAGTCTTTTTTAGTGGAGGATACAGATATCTGGGTATTCAAGCTTGCATCAGATGGCAGTGTGGAGTGGCAGAAGACGTATGGAGGAAGCCGGAAGGAAGAGGCGTCATCCATTCAGCAGACAGCAGATGGAGGGTATATCATGGCGGGCTCCACAGAGACATATGGAGCGGGAAAGCATGATTTCTTTATCCTCAAGCTTTCTCCAAACGGAGATATTGATCCCGCCTGTTATTTAGGAAATGAATCCAATGCCACTGTCTCAGACACAAGCATTAGTCCTGTGGATACGGATATAATCCCTGAGGACGCGGCTTTCACTTTCGAAGATACGGACGTAACACCTCAAGATAGTGAGGCACTTGTCTACAGTTTGTGTTTTGGGCAACGCATTCTGAACCT
>JASFPJ010000169.1:0-7077 GCA_050116035.1 Candidatus Aminicenantota bacterium
AGGAACTTGATCCGTCCTGGATAAAACCTGTGATTGGCGGGCGGGCTGCCAACACCAAACGGCTTTATGAAGAATTGGATCCGGATTGTGATCCTTCAGGACCGGACAATATCCTTGTCTTCGGCGTGGGACCTCTGACAGGTTCCCTCCTGACAGCTTCAGCGTATTACACCGTCACCGCCAAATCCCCCCTCACGGGAATATTAGGAGACTCAGCCGCAGGAGGGCAGTTTGCTGCGGAGATGAAACTCACCGGATTCGACCAGATAATCATCACAGGCAAAGCGGATGAGCTTCTGTATTTATCAATTACAGAATCGGGGGTTGAATTTGTGGAATGTCCAGAATACAGGGGAATGATCATCACGGAAACAACGGAGGCCATTCGAAGAGAACAAAAAGACTATTCTATCCAGGTGGCCGCCATCGGACCGGCTGGAGAGAGTCAAGTCCTTTTTTCCTCGATAGTCTCAAGCGGGAACCGGATGAACGGACGCGCCGGGATGGGAGCGGTGATGGGATCCAAGAATTTAAAAGCTGTGGCTGTGCGTGGGGCCCTTTCTGTTGAAGTGGCTGATTCGTTGGCCTTTCTTTCAGAGGTCGAGGAAATCGATAAGAACATACTGAGTCATAACGAATATCGGAAGCGGTACCAGATGGGAACGACCATGTTGATGAAAGACCTGAATAGTATCGGCATCCGTCCGACCAGGCATTTCCAGGAAGGGGTCTGCACATATGTGGATGAGATATCCGGGCAAAAGCTGGCGCGCACCTATAAAGTGAAGAATAAGTCCTGCTTCAACTGCAATGTCCACTGCTCGCGGTATTATGTGGTCGAGGACCATGAGGCCGAGGGTCCAGAATTCGAAACCCTTTGCAGTTTCACTTCCCGGATTGGAAACCGTGACCTTCCCTTTGCCCTGGAGATGAATCGATATCTGAACCAGGTGGGCATGGATTCCATTTCGACCTCTGAAGTGATCGGGTGGATAATGGAGTGCCAGGAAAAGGGGCTTGTCCTTCCTGAGGATCTGGATGGTTTGAGCCTGACCTGGGGCGAGAGAGATAAAATCCGGGAAGTTGTGGATATGATTATTTTCCGCCGCGGTATCGGAGACAGGCTGGCCAACGGAGCGACAAAATTGTCTAAGGATTTCAGTGAAGAGGCCAGAAAATTAGTGATGCAGGTCAAAGGGCTGGACGTGATCTGTGGGGATCCAAGGGGGATAAAAGCTTACGGCCTGACCTATGCCATCGCTTCCAGAGGAGCCGACCATTTGCGTGCAGAGCCGTATTTTGAATTGACCTACCAAAAAGAGGAAGCAAAAAAGCGTTTCGGTACGGAAAAAGCAGCGGACCGACTTTCAGAGGAAGGGAAGGCGGCCCTTGTCAGTTATTCGGAAAAGATTGCACTTTTGACGGATTCTCTGACCATGTGCAAGAATGTCGGCCTCTGCATGGATGTGCTCAATTTTGAAAATGCATCCGCTCTATTGAGATATGGGACTGGAATAGACTATTCCCCCGAATATCTCAAGAAAATTTTAGAAAACCAGATTAGCATGGATCATAAGCTCAATAAGAAGTTTGGCATAAAGAGGAAAGACGACACTTTGCCGGAGAGATTCCAGAAAGAGCCGTTGACAGAAGGCCCGACAAAAGGTTCGACCGTGGATATCCAGAAAATGGTCAAGGAGTATTACAAGATTCACAAGTGGGAAGAATAAGTCTAAGCCTTGAGGCCCTGCAGAGAGTTGCTCAAAAGGAATAGGCGGGGCTGAAAAATTCCTTGGATTGAATATCCAGAAATGACAAACAGACGGAATAAGTGAAAGAGCAATTGATGGCTCCAGAAAAGCGAGAGACCTTCACATCCAACTTTGGCTTGCTGATGACCATGATCGGGGTGGCTGTGGGATTGGGCGCTGTCTGGCGCTTTCCGTACATGGTCGGGAAATTCGGAGGGGCCGCATTTGTTCTCTTTTACCTGATGGTTGTCTTTTTTGTCGGCATACCTGCGTTGATGGCCGAATGGACACTCGGCCGGCACACAAGACGCGGGACCTTGGGAGCATTTGAAAAAGGACGATTTCCCGGAGGCAAGTTTGTTGGGGCTTTTTTGTTTTTTATCGTATTCTGGGCCACAGGATACTATTCCAATGCTTTGGGCTGGGTGGGATTTCACGGTTTGAGTGAATTGGTTAGTTTTTTTGGTCTGAAATTAAACGCATCCGCGATCCTTCCTCCTCAGGAAGGCTTTAACCTCACCTCTCTTCTTTTACAGCTTCTGATGACAGCCTTTGTCATTTTCAGCTGCGGGATCGTCCTGATCAAAGGCCTGCGCAGGGGAATTGAAAGGATCAGCAAGTGGATCGTCCCGCTCCTTTTCACCATCCTGATCATCCTGATTGTCCGCTCAGTCACTTTAAGAGGAGCGAGTGAAGGGATCAAATGGTATATCGGTGCTTTCCGTTTCAGTGAGCTCACGCCATCGGTCATGGCCGCCGCCCTCGGAATGGCTTTTTTTTCCATGTCGCTGGGCGGGACTTTTATGGTCATTTACGGTTCCTACTTGAACAAAGAAGCCAATATTTTGAAAAATTCTGTATTCACGGGAATTGCCGCATCAGTGGCCGGCCTTCTGGCAGGCTTTGCGATTTTTCCCGCCGTTTTTTCTTTCGGTTTGGAGCCCAGTGACGGTCCGGGATTGATTTTTCGGACACTGCCAGAGACCTTCAGCATGATGCCTGCTGGCTCGCTGTTCGGACTCCTCTTTTTTTTCGGCCTTTTTGGAGCGGCTTATCTTTCCGATGTGGCCGCTTTTGAGGTTTTGGTGGGAGGACTTGTGGATAACACAAAAATAGAGAGAAAAAAAGCAGTGATTTTGACCTGTCTTATCGTTTTTGTGCTGGCCATTCCTCCAATGATCAATTTTAAGATTTTCCTGCCCTGGGATTTAACTTTCGGTTCTGGGATGCAAGCCCTGGGTTCGCTTTTGGCCGTCATCACTGCGGTCTGGTGCGTGAGAAGATCAGAGGCCTTGAAGGAATTAGCCGGAGGAAGAGGGAAACCGTTCCCGCTTTTCCTGTATTGGTGGATGAGAGTCGTGATTCCTGTGGCCATCCTGTTCGTAGGGATCAACTGGCTTATGGAATCTGTCTTCAAAATTAATATTTTTGGATGAAGGGATTCACATTCCTTTAGATTATAAATTATTTAAAATCAACGAATTATACAATTGGTTCGGAAATGATTTGAATAAAATGGAATAGTGCTGTAACAGAACGAACTTCGATTTAGTATGATTTGTTTTTCAGTCATAATACCACAATTTCAGTATAAATCAGCCATTATTATCATGAAAATTCGCATTTTTTCACAGAATTTGCTTTTTTATTCAGAATATGTAAAAATAACAGACAATGCGACTTAAATTTCCTTGATTCAGCACGTAATTCCCCCTTTTTTTATGAGATACATTTGTGTTGTATTTTTTTTATTAAGGAATTTTTTTCACACCTATCCAGGTTATGGAAGGAAGGACAGGCTAATCTCTTGAGGAGACTTTAAAAAATACGGGAGATGAATTGAAATCTAAGATATCCAAACAGGATTTTAATGATTTACCTGAATGAGCGGGATTTTTGTATTTTTAGGGAGCTATAATGAAATATATGAAAAGATTTTTTATCACTACTTTGACAATTTTGTGTTTTTGTTCTTTTTTACATTCAACAAATGTCATTATAATTGCAGTCGATACACTAAGAGCTGACCATCTTGGGTGTTACGGCTATCCCAGGAATACAAGCCCAAATATCGATAAGTTTGCAGAAGACAGCATTAAATTTCTCAATTGTTATACACCTTCGCCTCTGACAACCCCCGCATTCGCTTCTCTGTTGTCATCTCTGCCTCCTTATAAGCACGGAGCAAAAAGAAACGGGATGTCTGTATTTGATAGAATTAAGATCTTGCCTCAGTTTTTAAAAAGGAATGGTTATTACTCGGGCGCTTTTGTTTCAAATTGGACTTTGAAGAAAAAGTTAACAGGACTTAACAGAGGATTTGATACTTATACTGAAGTTCTCCACAAGAAAAGATGGTTTGGAATTATGAATCCAGAGGGCAAAGCCCCAGAAGTAAATAAAAGTGTTTTCAAATGGCTTCATAAGAATTCAGAGAGAGAATTTTTCCTTTGGGTTCATTACACTGAACCTCATGCTCCTTATGTTTATCATAAGGAATTTGATTTTGAATACAAAGATGTTGTCCCTTCAATCTATCCAACAGGAAGTGATTTTAAGAAAATAAGAAAATACGACACTGAAATTGGCTATGACGATTTTTATATCGGAGACTTGATCGACAGGCTGAAAAATCTTGATCTTTACAGAGAATCTCTGGTTATATTCATGGCAGATCATGGAGAAAGCTTCGGAGAGCATAATTATTACCGGCATGGAAGAAAATTATATAATTCCTGTCTTCATGTTCCCTTGATTATTAAACTTCCTGGAAATAAGAATGCGAATTCTGAAGTCAAAAAAAATGTTTCTCTGTTGGATATTGCTCCAACAATTCTGTCAGTCCTGGGATATCCCATTCCACAAGAAATGGAAGGAATGAACCTGTTTGATTCAGATACCGGAGAGAGAGTACTTTATTTTGAGGCTTACAGGGGAGCTGTCCATGAAGAAAAGGGAGATATATTTCATGTGAAAGTGGAACCTATCCGGTATGGGTTACTAAAGAATAATTTTAAATTGATTTTTGACAAAGGATTCGAAGCCTATGATATTTTTAAAGATAAGTTTGAACTCAAAAATATTTATAAAAACCCAGACAAGAAAATGAGTGTGATGACTGATATGCTGAAAAGGTTCATTTTAAAAATTCAAGAATTTATCGAGTACAGCCAGAAATACCTTAAACAAAGGTCAAAACTCACGAAAGAGGATCTTGAAAAACTGAGGTCTCTTGGCTACATCAAAAAATAAATTTAAAAAACTCATAAATAGCCTGATGAAGAAGAATTCTTCAGTTGGATTAGAAGATTCAATGAATATAAAATCCTGGTTTGGGCTTTTCAAATCAAAAAGGAGACCCGTTGTATGAAGAGTTTAGATGATTACCTTCCTATTGTTGGAGAAAAGGTCATAGGAAACATTTATCAAAAAGCTCACCGGCTTATCAATAAACATATTGTTCATATTAATTCTACAGGCCAGGGAGGCGGTGTGGCTGAAATACTGGGCAATCTTGTCCTGTTGATGAATGATATTGGGATTGACACGGGTTGGAGAGTCTTGCTGGGCTCTTTGGATTTTTTTTCGGTAACAAAGAAATTTCATAATGCCCTCCAGGGCAGCCAAATTAATTTGTCAGCCAACAAAAAAAATCTCTATCTGGATACGAATACAAATTTTTCCAGATTTACTCATCTAGATCATGATTGTGTTATCGTCCATGACCCGCAACCCCTTCCTCTGATTAAATTTAACAAGAAAAAGCAGCCCTGGATTTGGAGATGCCATATTGATATTACTCAACCCAGCAAGGAAATATGGAACTATATCAAGCCTTTTATTCTCAGGTATGACATGATGATAATTTCAAGCAAACGTTTTAAAAAGGATGATCTTTTTCTAGAGCAGAGAATTATTCATCCGTCGATTGATCCTCTTTCTCCAAAAAACATGGATATTGCAGACGAGACAATTTCAAAAGTGCTGAGGAAATTTAATATTCCGACCGATAAACCACTGATAACTCAGGTTTCTCGTTTTGATTTCTGGAAAGACCCGGAGGGAGTACTGAGAGTGTTTGAAATTGTGAAAGAAGAAGTGGACTGCCGTCTTGTCTATTGCTATAACTTGGCTCCAGATGATCCAGAGGGGATTGTGATATATAAAAAAATAGAAAAGAAAGCCAGAAAATATTTGGATAGTGGAGACGTTTTAATCGTTTTAGGAGATAACCAGATATTAGTGAATGCCCTGCAGAGGAAATCTTCAGTTATCATTCAGAAATCCACAAGAGAAGGATTTGGTTTAACTGTGACTGAGGCTCAATGGAAAGGAACTCCTGTAGTAGCCTCAAAAATCGGCGGGATTCCAGAACAGGTTGTCAACAATAAAACGGGATTCCTTGTCGAACCTCAGGATATTGATGGATGTGCTGAGAAAGTGATTGCTCTTCTCAAGGATAAAAAGCTTTCTAGAGAAATGGGGCGCCAAGGCAAAGAATTTGTAAGGAGTAACTTCCTGATTACACGACATTTAATGGATTATTTGACACTGTTGATAGAGGTTTTAGGCAATTAATGGGTGAATAAATAAAGAATGGAAAATAATAAAGAATCGAACGGTAAAATTATTTTTATTTCGAACAGACTTCCTGCATCGATCACCAAAAAGAAAGATGGGCTGAAAATAAAACAGAGTCCGGGAGGCCTGGCTACCTGTTTCCGGTCTCTCCAAGAGGAGGGAAAAGCTATTTTTGTGGGCTGGCCTGGCTATTGGCCTGCGAATAACAAAGAAAAAAAAATCATAGAGAATAACCTAATAAATCATCACCAGAGCTATCCTGTCTTTATTTCACCCGCAGAAATGAGTAAATATTATTCTGGTTTTTCGAATAGAACCCTTTGGCCCCTTTTTCATTATTTTTCGACTTATTGTGATTTTGAAGAACCAGAGTGGGAGGCTTACAAAACAGTCAATCAAAAAATTTTCCAGAAAGTTTTTGAATTAGCTGGTCCTCAAGATATCTTATGGGTTCATGATTATCATCTTATGCTTCTTCCCTCTTTGATCAGAGAAGCTCTCCCGCAAAGTTCAATCGGGTTTTTTCTCCACATCCCTTTTCCATCTTCTGAGGTATTTCGTGTGCTCCCCTGGCGGAAGGAAATTCTTGAGGGCCTGTTGGGAGCTGATCTCATCGGTTTTCACACCTATGAATATGCCCGGCACTTTTTAAGCAGTGTGTTGAGATTGCTGGAGTATGAACACGAGTTTGGAACCATCCATGTAGGCAACAGGATCGTAAAGGTTGAGAATTTTCCCATGGGAA
>JASFPJ010000170.1:0-7025 GCA_050116035.1 Candidatus Aminicenantota bacterium
TGGAATCTTCTCGATACTGGAATCGGCCAGGTCGGCGATCCAGATGGGGGTTGCCAGGCCTCCCCGATAGCGTTTCCAGACTCTGAATGCCCGGGACAAGGGGACGTAGGCGATGCTTTTTCCGTCAGGTGAAAAACTGCCCTCGAATCCCATGGGTAGAGGCAGCTTTTTGGGTAATCCCCCCTCCAGGCTAACGGTGAAAAGTTCGCTAAAACGGGAAAAGGCGGTCCGGCGGGAGGTGAAGAGAATTTCCTTGCCATCCGGCGTCCAGCCAAGCACAACATCCGGAGATGGATGCCAGGTCAATCGCTGTGGCTCTCCACCTTTGGCGGGAATCACGAAGACATCCACATTGCCATCATATTCACCGGTGAATGCGATTAAGGAGCCATCAGGGGAGAAGACCGGACTGGTCTCCACACCTGGACCGACAGTCAGTCTCTGGGCGGCTCCTCCTTCCCGGGAGACGCGCCACAGGTCTCCGGCGAAAAAGAAGACAACATGAGTGCGATTGATCGCAGGCCTTTGAGCCAAGAGGGGAGTGTCTGCGGATAGTGCAGGTAACGGTCCAGATAACAATACGACCAGAATGAACATGCAGATTCGATACATAGAAAACCTCCTTTAGTTTTATTCACTTTTATATTTATACTATTATTTCACAAAGAAAGTTACTTTTTCTTTAGCTCTTTTTTGTGTGTGAGTTCCCGAATGGCCTTCAAAGCATTCTGATTGCCAGGATCTAATTCGAGAACCTTTCTGTAACTTTTGACAGCCAGCTCGATTTCGCCGGCTGTCATATAAGCGAAAGCGAGGTTATTATGAGACCGCCAATCATCAGGATAACGTTCTGCTGTCAATTTGAGTACAGTAATCGCCTCCTTGTACTCCTTGTAATCTAGGAGATCGAATCCTATAAAGCTCAATTCGCGCCATCCATATTCAGAGACGGATACCTTGGGATTCTCTGTCAGTTTCTTATGATGATCGAGTAAGCTTTGCCAGTATTTTTCATCGGCCTTTCTGGCCTTAACGTTGTCCGGGAAGAACGGAAGGAGGCGATAATGATGTTCTCCCTTTTTGTATTCTTCGTTCGCATCGAATTTCACACAGGCAGAATAATCGTGGTACAGAAACATATAGACTACATTGTTTTTGAGGTCGCAGATATTGGAATACTGAGTGGGATATCGGCCTTCCTGATGACAAGCCTGAAGGACTGCTTTGACATCATCCACACTCACCGCATCATTCTGTTTTTTAATGGATTTGAGCATCGAGGCGGCTGTCTCCTCCTTAACTCCGATGGCCTGGAATCCTCCCTTATCGCGGATGAACTTCAATTCACCGTCGATCCAACCTACGATTGCTGAATCTCCCGTGCGGTCGGCAAAAAGATATCGGGCATAACGGAGACTGCTCTTGTTGTATTTGTTGTAGACGGAAATCACCTCTTCGACAGTCGCGCATTCTTCCATTATTTTTCGGCTCAGGTTGCCTGCGTAATCGAGCCGCTTCGGCGACTTTTTCCAGTCTGTTTTATAGCCGGCAACAGCATCGAAGAACAAACCCTGGTCGTTCATCCCGCCCTGGGGATAGTTGACACTGTGTCCAAAATAAGTGATTCCGTATTTCCCTTTTTCTGGCGGCTCGAACCAGATTTTGGTGAGAGGGTTGTCAACATCTTCATTGTTGCCTGCCAGGACGCAATTCCCTTGAGCGATTTTAAGGATGAGGCAAGGAAACATTTGTAGAGGCAAAACGAGCATGACCAAGATCGAAAGGGTAAGAATCTTTTTTTCTTTCTTTAAGCTTCTCAATTAAATGTGGCCTCCATTTGTTTTGCCTGGGCTGTCCTGATTACTCCCTATCTTCATATATAATAACAAGTTAGAGTTGCAGTGTTAAGTCATTCATGTGTTTAATAGGATAAATCCAGTCTCAATTCTTTTACACCAAGGTGAGTGTGTGATGGGCGCTAGCTAATAAGGCTCGCACCGGAACACCATAGGGGCAGGCGGATTCACAGTATCCTGCGCAATCCTGACATCTGTCCGCTTTCTGTGATTCAAGAGCTGCATATTCGGCCATGGCATGCTTTTCCCGGCCTTGGGCCACGAAATAATGGTCGTAACGCATGATGGTGTTGATCGGCACCTGGTGGGGGCATGCGGGTTCGCACAGTCCGCACGCATGGCGGCAATAGAGACTACCGCACTCTCTGGAATATGATGCCAAAAGCTCTTTATCTCTTGAGTTGAGGCGGCTTCCAGAAAGTTTGAGGAATTCCTGTGCTTCTGAATAATTCTGCAATGTGTAACAAACCGTATTCACATTCGGATTGCTCAGCACAAATCGGACAGCGGCATCCCTGATCTCTTTATCATTTTTGAGGTTGTGCCGTTTGAGGAATTCCTGGGCATTCTCCACTTTTGTCGCCATTCTTCTTTCTACATCTTTTAAAGAGACTCCTTCTTCAGCCGCTCTTCTGATTTGTTCTTCTCGTTCTTCTTGACTTTTTGAGTACAGATTTTTTTCGAGCCACTCCTTCATTTCATTATAGGACCGTATGGGATTGACCTTCATCAGAGTTGTGCCAATATTCTTTTGGCTGCAGACTTCAAGAACGCGCTCACTCTGATCATCTTTGAGGAAGTTGTAGGCCATGAGCACAACGTCAAACCGACCGTCCTCAGCCGCAGCCAGAAATATTTTCTCCATAGGCTCCTGAGAAGCACGCGGCCAAAATTGAGAGCCGTGATTGGAGACACCGACAAACCTAAGTCTGCCTTCTTTTTTCAATTGCTCAGTTGCCGCATGAAATCCCTCGTTTTTGAGCATTTCTATGGTTTCGCAAGTGGATATCATCAAGCAGTCCAGATAATCTGTGCGGAGGGATTCTAAGATTCTATACGCCCTTTTTAGAAAACCCTCTTTGGTGATGTTCGTCTGTGAGATATGTTTATAGCTGGTATCAGCAATAACTTTTGAGGTTATGAAAAGAGATTTTCGATCCAGGTTCTTCATGGCTTTCCCGAGTACTCGCTCATTATAGCGGTAACCTTCTGAAGTATCGATGTAGTTAACTCCGGCGTCCAGAAAAGTCCGGAGAAGCCCTTCATCTCCCACATGACCCATTCCCAGGTCGGAAACCTTAAAACCTGTGCGTCCTAGTGTGCGGTACTCTTTGATCCGGGGAGTTTCGGAATCAGCCGCTGTTTGTCTCGAAGAATCAACACCCCGGCTTAGGTAGCCGCCGCCTATCAAGCCCAGAGTTGATTGTTTGATGAAGCTTCGTCTGTTTATGTCTCTCGTTTTGCTCATTTTCGCTCCTTGGTTCGAGTTCATATTTATATCTGCAAGACATATGCCAATATCATCAAACGAGATTCTCTCTCATTTATAAGATACTTTTTGTGCTTGAGAGAATATACGTAAAAGATTTCCCCCAAGTATTTTTTTAATTTCTTCTCCTTTATACCCTCTCTTTAGCAGATGATATGTTATGAGAGGATATCCTGCTGCTGTTTCCAGACCAATCGGGCTTCCAATTCCTGCTATAAAATCTGAGCCGAGACCCACATGATCAATGCCAGCAACCTTTACAGCATGATCGATATGATCGATTAATAGTTCGATATCCACACCCTTCTTGAAGGTTCTTTCTTTCAGAGCTTTCAACTGAATAGCCAATTCAGCATTATTATCTTTTAGTTTTTCCTCGAGCTTCTTTTTTTCACTATAAAATTTTTCAAAGGCTTCATTATGTTTGGCTGCATAATCAATGGAGAGATGAGCAGAATGGAAGGTTATCATTATAGCTCCATCCTTTTTTGCTATCTCTTTCAGTATTTCATCGGGAATTTCTCTTGGCCTATCGTTAAGAGCTCGTACACAGGAATGTGATGCGATTACAGGAACTTTAGATTCTTGAATAATAGACAATTGCAGGTTATCAGGAGTATGGGTAATATCAATCAACATTCCCAGCCTATTCATTTCTCTGACAACCTCCTTCCCGAATTGGCTCAGGCCGCTCTCCCCAGCTTCATCACTGTCTGTATCGGCGATGGCGTCGATTTTAGTATGTCCGATTGTAATTAATCGGACTCCCATCTTTGAATACGCTTCGAGTAAAACAGTATGCCCTTCCAAACAGCTAGGGAACTCGATACCTAACAAAATGGCTCTTTTGCCCAAACCATGAATTCTTCTGATATCTTCTGGGGTCAAGGCTATCTCTGCCAGATTTGAATATTTATCGATATGGCTACGCATGAGAACGATATCATCAAAGATCTTTTTGGAAGGATTTCCTTCATTAATATCGTTCAGCAGAGGAAGGGAAAAAAATGCCGCATCCAGCCCTCCCTCTTTCATGCTGATGAAATCCACGCTACTATACTCTGTTTTTTTCCCTAAATCTAAATTATCAGGCGTAGCATATGGATTAATGACATAAGATGTCATGGGATGGGCATGAGCATCTATTACAATTGCGTCATTATGTATTGCCATCGTTTTTGTCCAGAGTTCCTCATCAATCTTCTGAGTCGAGGCTGGATTATGCACAGTGAGAAGAGACAAAAAGACCAGAAAGATTATATTCAGTAACTTTTTCATTGGCGCCTCCTCATTAATAATATCGACGCAAATTCCCCTTATTATTTTATTCTTTACAAATTCTGCATTATAGAATTATTGTACGAAAACCAATTGATTTTTTCTAATACGTGAAAATATATATCTACTGTGCCACTCCGTTTTCTCCGCCACACTAGGTTTCTTTTGCCCGCTGGCTGTTAGTTTCAGCCTGGTCATTTCCTGTCTGTGGGCCTTCCGGAGAATTTTTGAGAATTTCCATGAAGGCTGGCTATGTTCATCGCTGCACGGACTTGAGGATGTGGGTGTAGAGGAACTCGATTGGTTTTCTCTGGTCAATACCTGATTGTGTGTCTCCATTCACGACAACGACCATGTCATGTTCAGGAATTACGAAGATGTATTGGGCGCGAAAGCCCATGGCGGCGTAGATGTAATCTTTGCCATTCCCATCCGGGTCGGGCCTTAGGATCCACCATAGATATCCATACCCAATGGTCTGGCGAGTCGTTCCAAAATCCACACGCTTGATAAAGGATTCCTTGACCCAGGCTTCCGGGACAACCTGTTCACTACCCCAACGGCCCTTCTGGAGATAGAGGAGTCCGAATTTGGCTGTGTCCCGGGATTTTAAGCTCAAACCGCCCCCAGTATGGGGATGGGCCTCCTGATTCCTGAACCAGAATTTCTGGACGATCTGAAGCGGTTTAAATAAGTATTTTTCTGCATATTGGTCAGCGTGCATGCCCGTGCGGTTTTTCAGCATGGCGGACATCAGGATCACTCCGCCGCTGTCATACAGAAAGTGTGTTCCCGGCATTCTCAGCATCGGACGGTCGAGATAGAACTTGTCCCATCCGCGGGGTTGCCGGTTGAGTTGAAAGTGTGGTGAATCCGGACCGCTTTCATGGTAGTCTGTGCCGCTTCTCATTGTCAGAAGATCTTGAAGGCGTATGGATTCTTTGCGTTTATCCAGATTGGCAATACCTTTCATATCCGGAAAAAAATCCAGGATTTTCTCATTAACTCCCTTGAATTCTCCTTTTGAGATAGCGATTCCTACCAGTGCAGATGTGAAGCTTTTAGTGACAGACTGCAGTGTGTGGATTTTATCTCTTTGATGTCCACCGAAATATTCTTCCACAACCAGGTATCCGTGGCGGATGACAAGAAGACTGTGCAGCCTGGGATATCTCCGGCCTTCTCGGATCAACGACACCAACTCGGCCAGCGGTTCAGGATCGAGCTCCTGCTTCTCAGGTGTGGATAGGGGCCATTCCCATGTTTCAGGTTTTTCAGCCGGATTTTGCGACTGCCAAGATTGTGCGTCTCCACACAGAATAATCATGGCGCCTATGACTGCGCCAATGAGGAGCTGTTTCCGAAGATTCCTTAAACTAGGCATAGTCAACCTCCTGGATAGATGACTGCATCCATATCCAAAGAATGAGAGATAAAAACCTTCATCATTGAATTACGTAATTTAGGTTACGAGAGTTATAACCGAGGAATATTATATTAAATTTGGATAGTCGATCCGCTCAATAGAGTTAATTTAAGGAATTTCTTTTTCTGTTCGGATACGGACAAAAATTGTTCGAGAGTGGACATAGAATATATTGTGCACTTCGAATTAATCAGGAGATAAACTTGGCATAATATTTGCACTTTAGAGCAGGGAATAGAGTGTAAATTGCATATAAATCATTCCAAGAGGTACTAAGATGTTCATTAACTATTTGAAAACTGCCTTTCGAAACCTGAAACGACATACTGGATATTCTTTTATCAATATCGTGGGCCTTTCCATCGGTATGGCCTGCTTCATCTTAATTGCCCTGGTGATTCGGGGGGAGTTTCAGGTAGACAAGTTTCACGAGCGAGCGGACCGGATCTACCGGGTGATTCGTGTGGATAATTACAGTGGCGAGACCATACGGGTCGCTCTCACTCAGGCACCTCTTGCTGCAGCCCTGAAACGGGATTTTCCTGATGTCGAAAAAGCAGCCTGTTTTAATTATATTGGGGAAGAGCTGGTCAGATACGGAAATAAAAAAATCAAACAAGATTGGATAAGCTTGGCTGAATCCGATTTTTTTGAAATTTTTTCTTATACCTTTCTGGCCGGTACTCCAGAATCAGCCTTGAAACAACCTCACTCTGCTGTTTTAACAGAAGAAGTCTCACAAAAACTTTTTGGAGAAGAAGATCCCATCGGTAAAATCCTCCATATCCGCAATATGCCGGATGTGATGGTATCGGCAGTCATTAAAGATCATAAAGATTCCCATCTCCATTTTTCCATTATCCTGCCCTTTTCACTCTACCGGGAGATTGGCGTTAACATCGACAATTGGAACCAGTACAACTACACCACTTATGTCCAGCTTCAGGAAAACGCCGATTCAGCCGCATTCGGGGTC
>JASFPJ010000171.1:0-7013 GCA_050116035.1 Candidatus Aminicenantota bacterium
AGCGATATCATCGATCTTTGTGCTGAGTATGTGGGTGACGATCCCCTGATAATCCAAAAAATACTGCCTCACCATCTCCTCGGTTTCGCTCTTGTTCCGCCCCTTAAAATCGGAATAATCTTCGGCAATAAATACCATAAGATTTCGAGCGTCCTTCTGTTCGATAAACGCGCCGGCTTTGTCCATGAGATCGAGAATCAGCATTTTATCCGATTTCTCCCCACAGGAGATGAGGAGCCAAACGAACAGAATCCCCACTACAGGGAATAGAATGACGCGCTTTATGTAGCTCATGAGATCCTCGAACAGTCGATATTATACAATTCTCCAAGCGTCATGAAAACATTAATTCGAAGGGATAAACATGCATATTTTTTTTAAAATATATTTGATTTATTCGAAAATATATTTTATATAGTTAATAGCCTTGTTTCGCTGGCTGGGCAAGGTCCCATCCTTAGCATTTCATAATCCCCCTTTTGCTAAGCTACAGCCAGCACCTATTCCATACAGGTATCAAAGGGGAAGATAAAAAATTCTTGGTTGTCCAGTCGAATTGAGATACCGCCGCAGGATTCCAGTAGCCAGCGCTATAATCATCCACCAATCCGACAAAAGCGCCTCCCATGGACATGGCCCTGGAACAAAGGCCGTTCAGATACAGCCCACTCGCATTCACAAATGCACTCAGAAAGAATACAGATAGAACGAAGGAAACAAGTAAAAACCCCTTCCTCATAAAGACCTGCTTTCAGAAATTGGATTATAACTATCCCCAATGATAAAGGCAATTTTTATGCCGTTTTTTACTGTGAAAAATGGAATAAGCAGGAGTTATCTGTCCAAAATTCAGGACATTCGAGTGAATCTGCGCACGATCGACTGAAAAAACCCGAATGAATAAATATACGTAAGAAGATGTAGGATTAGAGATGAAGGAATTATATAATATTCAGAATATTAAAGAAAAAAATCAGATCAAAGAGGCTTCAATGAAAAAAATGCTGCATATTGGATTGGGTCTATTACTGATATTTTGTATATCAGGGCAGATAATGGCCCAGAAAGTCAAGACTGTCGATGGCGTCGAGGTCGTCGAAAATCCCGAGAAACCAAAGGCCGCCAAAAGCATCCCAACCAAGCTTATACTAGAGGAAGATTTCAAGATCGGAGACAGTGAGGCCGAAGAGGAGATGATCGCTCAGGTTACGTTCTTCGTCGTGGACGAAAACGAAACAATCTATGCTCTTGACATGAAGTCAAACAACATCAAAGTCTTCGACAGCAACGGCACATTCGTTCGGATAATTTCAAAACAAGGCCAAGGGCCCGGTGAGATTAACTTCCCCTCAGGCCTCCTCATCACTTCTGAGAACGAACTGCTGGTCGAAGATGCAGGGAACAGAAGACTGGCTTATTTCACCCTAGAAGGGGAGTTTCTGAGGAATGTCTCGGTGGCGGATAAAACATCTCTCACAAACCTTATGACAGACAGCAACGGTAATTACTTGGGACGACAGTTCGTCATCGAAGAGGGGAATATGTTTTTCGAGATCAGGAAGTTCGACAAAGACCTGAACAGCCAGTTCACGATTGAGAAAATTCCATTCAATCTCAGAGATCCGCTTAAGGACAAGCTCAAGATTTTTGATTTTGTTCAGATCTACTACTTCGATCCGGAAGGCCAAATTTATTACGGAAATCCGAAGGTATATGAGATCCAAATTCTCAGTCCGGAGGGAAAACTCAAAAAGAAAATTACCAAGAAATACAAGTCCGAAAAAATAACAGAAGAGGATAAAGAGGAAATTTTGGATAGGATTCCGGATACGGGTTTTGGCATAAGGGAGAGGATAGAGTTTCCCAAGGAGTTTCCCGCTTATGAAGCATTCACAATGGACGAGGAGGGGCGACTGATCGTAAGGTCATTTAACAAGGCCGATGTGGAAGACCACGTCTATCTCGATGTTTTCGACACGGAGGGAAAGTATATTGCCAGATTCCCGAGCAAGGTGAATCCCCGACTCTGGAAGAGCGGCAAGATGTACGCAATAGAAGAAACGGATGAAGCTTTTCAAGTCATCAAACGCTACACCTACTCCTGGCAATAAATGGTGCCAGGTACATATTTCCAGAGGTGATAAAAATTGGTGCCAGGCACCATTTTTTCTCACTCTAATAGCGCCGTAGCAAGGGCATCGTGAGACAATGGGGCCCGCCCAGTTTATCGGCCAAATATTTTCCCCCGAAAGGAAAAACTTCGATCCCATGTTTCCTCAGATAATCCACAAGCTTCATCCCTGGCTCAACAGCTTCTCTAGCCTACCCAAAGTTTCACTGAAACTCTCGGGCCGGCGCGACCTGAGGGACTTTCCTGGGATACCCACCCATTCAGGATGGACACCGATGTTTGCCAGAGCGGCTTCGAATTCTTCCATAAACACGCCTCTTCCCTGAACAAATTCGACATCCCTCGGAAATACCTTTTTGCCCTCAGCATCCTTTTTCCAGCGGCCCACATAGTCTATTCCACACGTTGGGCTCGCCTCCGCTCCAATAACAGCAACAATTGCATAACCTTTCTTCACATACATTTTCAATGTCTCGCATATCTTTTCAGCCAGTTCCCTGTAATGGGCCCTGATTTTGGGATGCTCGTAAGATTCTTTGGGTAAGGCTTTCCGAAAAATTCCAGAAAGTTCCATCTCGGGGCAAGGAATTTGATAGATGCCGACGCCTTTTTCGATCAAAAGCTCGACCACTTCCCTTTCTAAACCGGGATAGATCGCCAGATCATCCTCCAACGAGTGTACGTTTAGAATGCAGTGAGAGACAACCACAAGCCATCCGCTTCTTTTGTCTTCCGAGAAAACCTCTTCCGATGACATTCTTCTTATACGGCCTCAAATCAAAGATTTCACTACTTAGTCAGCTATCTTCTGAACCGCGTTCTGCGCCTGGAGCTCGCCATCTTCCCAGCTTTATCGCTTTCGGTGATCACAAAAAAGGCCATATGTATCACTTTTTGTCCGGATTTAAGAGCCGAACCAACAAGCAATTTCCCTTCATAGCGATAATCCCAGCCCTTGCCCACAGACACATATTTTTTCTCTTTGCATTTTTGTGTTTGGCGGATAAAGGCCTTGGCTTTATTCACATCAGGCTCTTGGGTTAGCTTTGTTTTTTGGAGGATGGCATCCATGGCATAACTCTTCACCAACTTCGGATGAAGGATTCCATAGGCTGTCTCGCTGGAAATAAAGTCAAAACCCACGACTTCACCATCGATAAAGGCAAGAAGGCCCTTTTGATCTTGAACTCGGGGAAAAGCGCCCAGATAATCATCGAGATCATCCTTCTTCACCTCGTATGCAGCTTTCATCGCTCCTGTTTCAGAATGAGCGCCTGCATCCTCGGAAATTTCATCGATAGCCGTCCAGACCGTGCCCTGGTCAGAACGAAATTCCTGGGAATCTGCCAGAGTATCCGATACGGTCTGTGCTTTGATCCCCCGGAGTTTTGTGGACATCAGGGTGTCAGAATCGGCAAATTCTCTTTCCCTGTAGGCCCATCTCCCCTGTTCAGTGCAGCTTACAGGAATGACAAGCTCCGACTTCTCTTCTACGAGAATCGAAGTGTTGAGCACCCTGTTTTGTTTAGCCCCGACAACTTCTTCACCATCAAGAAGGAGGACAGGAATATCCGCACTATTAATCACTTTAAGCTCGGGCACAGAACCTTCTTGGCTGACTTCTGTAATAGTCAGCACCTGCAGGTCCAGTGCCTCCTTCAAGGTCAGATACTCGGGTGATTCATCCAGCGAAGTCAAGAGCGGCAGAACTCCCATGTTCTTGAAATGCTGCAGCTCTCCGAATTCAAAACTTGCCACGTACTTCTTTATCGTCGCGTCCATCAGATCCTCTCCAATCATACATAATATGGGGACAGGTTACTTCTCAATGAGGGGAAAAGCCGCCTGTTTCCCTTTCTATCCCCCTATGTACCGCTACAAAGAATAAACTCTTACATCCTCTTTCTGATATACACAAGCCCTTCGTTTGTCACTGTAAAAAAGAAATCTCCCGCAGCCGCATAGGATTCCCTGATCATGTTATTCTCGATGAGTTCGCGCACAATTACCTGGAATTCCTTTCTCTCTTTATCCGGAAAAACCTTTTTGTAATTTTCGAACAGAACTCCCAAAGCAATTTCTTCTGTTTCTTCGGCTAGATTATAGAGCACGTTAAGGTGCTCCTCATTCAAGTTTAGATCGACTTCTGGCGACCTGTCTTCCTTGGGTTTCTCTTTCTTTTTTGTCCTTTCTTTCTTCGCAGGTTTTTCTGTTTCAGTTTTACGGGGCATTTTATCAATCTTTTGCTCGAGATCAATCTGTATTTCTTCTTTGAGTTTTTTTATTGCCCTTTCGATGTCGGCCTTGTTTTTCTGGCGCACTTCATAGATATAATCCCTTAACTGATAATCTTTATAATCATCGATTTCCTTTTGCGGCGCTTCAGGACGCCTGGGAGTTTCGGTCTCTTCTTCTCTATCGATGTCAGCCTCTTTGCGCAGTTGGCTGGCCATTTGTTTCAGTTCCTTATATTCCTCGAGAATCTCTCTTATATTGGCCTTCATGGCTTTTTTTGTTCGTCTGAAAAGAAAAACCATGATCACCAAAAGTGCTACCGCTAAGAGTAAAAAAATATAATCTGCTGTTGATATATTCATGTTGCAACCCTTGTTCCTAGTTTAGTCTATACAATTGAAAATATTTTGCAAAGAAATTTTTATTGCGCAGCTGTTTCTTGTAATATAGAGATGATGGCCCCCGAAAAAACCACAGGGATTGCTTTCACTGTCTTCATATGGATCTGCATTGCGTGGCTGCTCTTCCCTTTGATCAGCCTGGATTCGATCAGCGTGATCAACGCCAAGCTTTATCTCTACAGGTCAGCCATCGGGATCTGTCTGATGATCATCCTCTTCGGTAAAACGGTATTCGATCTTCTGTTTCCACAAGCCACCAACAGAAGAACACCTGTCTTAAACTCGATACTATTAATCGCTTATTCTTTCCTCATGGCCGGGGGAATTATATATATGGTCTCCCGATTGATCTTGCTCTACATCCGAAGCCAGGGTGAGGATATGCCATCTTATTTCTGAAAGTTAGAACAAAAGACATATAAAATCCGTATGTATTTAAAAGCCAATGCGTGATGCCGGCTTAAACACATTCCACATCGAAGAGGAGGCGTAATTATGAGAAAGATTTCGTGGTATTTTGTCATTTTTTGGACTCTGGTTCTTCTCTCCCCCTATGTTTGGGGTGTGAGCGATGTCCCAACTCTGGAGGGCCACTGGGAAGGTTCGATCGATATTCCAGGTATGACGCTTGAGGTCAACATTGACATCAAGGCCAAGAAAGATGGATCCTGGGAGGGAGATATCTCCATCCCGGCACAGAGGGCCAAGGACCTTCCGCTCACCGGTATCCATGTGGACGGAAATGATGTGACCTTTGCCATCTCAGGAGTCCCGGGCGATCCGACATTTAAAGGGACTCTAAGCGACGATGGGACAAAAATAACGGGAGATTTCACCCAGAACGAGCAGACATTTCCGTTCACACTCAATCGCGAAGTCAGCCCTGCTATCAAGGCTAAAAAAGCGATTGCCGATTTTGATAAGATCATCGAAAGAGGACTCGAAAGCCTGAATAATCCCGGCATTGCTGTCGCCATCGTTAAAGACGACGAAGTCATTTATGCCAAAGGATTTGGTTATCGTGATGTGGAAAATAAAGTGCCGATGACGGCCGACTCTCTGATGGCAATCGGATCTGCATCGAAGGCCTTTACAACCTTCACGATGGGAACGCTTGTCGATGACGGAAAACTGGATTGGACAACCCCTGTGCGTGAGTACATCCCTTGGTTCCGTCTCTACGATCCCTTTGCCACAGAACGTATGACCCCACGGGATTTGGTGACACATCGTTCCGGTCTCCCCCGTCATGACGCCATGTGGTACAACAACTACACAGCCAGCCGCGAAGAGTTCGTGAGGCGCCTGGCACACTTGAAACCCACAGCTGACCTGCGCGAAAGATATCAGTACAACAATCTTATGTTTTTGACCGCGGGTTACCTCATTGAGGTCCTCACCGAAAAGACGTGGGAGGATGCCGTCCGTGCCCGTATTCTGACCCCTCTAGAGATGAAACGGACAAATTTTTCTGTGGAAGATTCTCAGAAAGACACCGATCATGCCCTTCCCTATCGTGAGTATAAAGATAAGATCGAAAAGGTCCCCTTCCGAAACATCTCAAACATCGGCCCGGCAGGCTCGATCAACTCCAGCGTGAATGAGATGAGCCACTGGCTGCTCGTCCACCTTAACCAAGGAAAATATGAGGGCAAACAAATTATCAATCCCCAGACGGTCCTGGATATGCATCTGGTTCACATGCCCACAGGTGGAACACCCACCACTCCGGAAATCACACCAGCAGATTATGGATTAGGGTGGTTTGTGGATATGTACAGAGGCCACAGGCGTGTGCGCCATGGGGGCAACATCGACGGATTCTCCGCACTGGTGTGTATGCTTCCCGACGATGGCGTAGGGATCGTAGCACTGACCAACAAAAATGGAAGTCCCCTGCCCGAGCTTCTTGCCAGGCACGCTTTCGACCTGCTCCTGGAGAGAGAAACCAAAGACTGGATCGGCCAGACCGCAGAAAGGATTGCCAAGGGCAAGGATATGCAGAAGGAAGCCGAAGAGAAAAAGGCCACTCGGCGCATCACCGGGACCGTGCATGCTCACGATATGGCAGACTATGCCGGGGATTACGCCCATCCTGGTTATGGAGACCTCAAAGTATTGCTGGAGGAAAGTCATCTGGCTTTTACATACAACGGCATCACGACGCCTCTCGAACACTGGCACTATGAAACCTTTAATGCAAAAAGGGCAGAGGATCCCACTTTTGAGGATACGAAGATTACCTT
>JASFPJ010000172.1:0-6972 GCA_050116035.1 Candidatus Aminicenantota bacterium
TAAAAAAACAGGATTCATTTACTCTGATAAATTTTAAAGAACAACTGGGCAGGATTAAAAATTAATCCTGCCCCATCAATCTACAAAAACTACTTCAGATTCTTATTGTTCTCCGCTTGATGAGAAGATCCGATCGGGAAAAATCCTTCCCTTTCCACTATCTTTTGTCCCTCAGGGCTTATCTCGAACTTGATGAAATCCAGAATAGCTCCTTCGGGAGCACCGGCAGTGGACTGGAAAAGGGGTCGAGCGATCGGATAATCACCCGAATCCACAGCAGCCTTATTCAGAGGAGAATAAGCCTTGGAATTGCCATCCCTAGAAACGTTCAGGATCTTGATTCCATTCTTTACATTACCTTGGGCATCGACCACATACCCAACACCGACATAGCCGATTCCATACTTATCTTGAGTGACACCCTCCACGATCTGGGCATTTCCGTTCATCCGCATCATTGAATCAGAGTAATTCTGCTTCTTGAGAACGTGTTCCTGGAAGAAGACGTAGGTGCCGGAGTTGGACTGTCTCCCATAAAGAGAGATAGCTTTGTTCGGGCCACCAACTTCTCTCCAATTCTTAATCTCGCCTCTGTAAATGGCGCCGATTTGTTCCATCGTCAGCTTAGAAATGGGATTGCTTTCGTTGAGGATCACACTCAATCCATCCACAGCGATGATGAAAACATGAGGCGTGACGCCTTTATCCTTAGCCATCTGGACCTCTTTGTCCTTCATCGGCCGCGAATGGTTGGCGATATCACAGGTGCCGTTGATGAGAGCGGCAATACCGGTTCCAGAACCTCCACCCAGCACGGCTATCGGCGAGCGGGGATTCTTGGCCATGTACTCTTCGGCCAGGATCTGAACCAGGTTGACCAAGGTGTCCGATCCTTTTATCTGGGTCATCTTCCTCTGGGCTTGAAGAGTTCCTCCAGAGAGGATAAGCCCAAAACAAATGATTCCCACTAAGAGTAATTTTTTAAAGCTCATAGGTTTTACCTCCTTTAAAACTTAAAAAAGAAACTCAGGTTCGCATAGACGTTATCGTCCGGCTTGACTGCGGGTGCAGCAGGCTCGTTATAAAAGACATACTTGACATTAGGGATGAGCCAAAAATTCTTTGCCACGTTCCAGCTGATGCCTCCGATAATCAAGCTAAAGGGATTATCATCCGCAAACGGAACGTAGGAAATTCCGCTTCCGCTGAAGTTTTGCTCGAACCCCGTGCCAGAGGTCTTATCGTAGCGGGCGACGAGCTCCACAGAGCTCCCGGCTTTGATTGTGGCGAACCCTGAAAAAACGTCATAATCCCGATCAATATCGGGTCCAGGTGCAGCAACCTGTTCGTTGTAGTGTCTGCGCGCATACTGGATGCCGATTCTTCCCCAGTCACCTCCGTATCCTGCGAAACCCTGGTAGGTAGTGTAGGTTCTGTCGTTCGGCTTTGGTTCATAATCTCCGTAGACTTCGATGATCAGACCCTCCACAGGTTTGAAGGCCAGCGCACCATAGAATTTCTTGTGGCTGTCCGTCTCGCCCTTGTTGGAGGAGCCGTTTCCGAAAAAGAGAAAGTAAGAAACCATCTTTTTCTTATCCAGGTCTCCTTTCAATCCGATCCCGAAATCTCTGGATGAAGCCATCTTGTACAGGTCGAGAGGAGTCTTCTCCAAGTGCCTGTATCCCCAGTGATTTTCGAGGTTGAAACCGAAGGTGGGTGTGGACATGATACCAAACATCAAATTATGGCTACCGAGTTTGGC
This sequence comes from Candidatus Aminicenantota bacterium, assembly GCA_050116035.1. Classification (GTDB taxonomy): domain Bacteria; phylum Acidobacteriota; class Aminicenantia; order Aminicenantales; family Aminicenantaceae; genus SOIA01. The sequence continues at coordinate 1,763 of JASFPJ010000172.1, forward strand.
ACTCAGGTAAGCATCTTTCACGTAAGCGGTCAATGTGGAGCTTGAAGTAAAATCACCCGGCGAGTTCATCTCGAGTCTGAGACGCATCTTGATCTTCTCGGTCAGCTCGCCGTTGTAAGTAAAATAGATTCTGCGTAACCAGAAACCATGGCGGCCATCGATGTTTGCATCGTGGTGCTTGAGCACAGAGTAGTACTCACCGAACATGTAGCCTTTGATCTGAGATTGAGCGATGCTCGGCAGCAGTCCGATTGCCAGCGCAATCACTAAAATCATGCTTAACTTTTTCAATGAATTCCTCCTTTTCCTATTTTTTTTAATTTCCCTTTTTTCTCATTTTTTTTGTCTCTGAGTGAATCACCTCCTCGATTTAATTTGGACTCAAAGAATATATCTGCACTGTTAACAAGAAATTAAAATTCAGTTAATTTTTCGTTAATTTTTTGGGCAGAAAAAAGACCTGAATGAATCATGAATCCGAGGTTGAGGGATGAGGTGCAAAAAGAAATGAATAGGAAGGAGGAGGAATTCTTGGAAAGAATCCTGAAGTAATAATTCAAGCGTGAATCAGGTTAATGTTTATCGGGGGGATGAGTGGCTTCAAAAACACAAAAACTCAGACTGAGGTTAACTCAGTGAATAATGTTACAATCTCTGTGCGGCCTGAAGCCGCCCTTAGCCCCTGGACCATAGGGGTACCTGTCCCGTCGGTTCCCCCATTGGATAAGCCGACGGATCCCCCCATCGCTACGGGCGTTTAAAGGCAGCCTCTAGGCTCCCTCAATAGAGGATGTCGCACGAATTATAAAATTAATATTAGACAGGAAGCCGAACCGTGAATTTTGTGCCCTTACCGGGCGTACTTTCCACATCCACCTTCCCATTATGCTGGAGGGCAATGTGCTTGACAATGGACAGCCCCAAACCTGTGCCTCCAAGACTCCTGGAGCGGGACTTATCGACCACATAAAATCTCTCGAATACTCGAGGGATATGTTCCTCAGGAATTCCTGTCCCTGTATCTTCAATTTCAACAGATAGATTCTTATCTTCCTTCTTTAATGAAATTTCAATTTTTCCTTCTTCCGTATATTTAACGGCGTTATCAATAATATTTATGAACATCTGCTCAAGACTGAACGGATCCCCCTGGATGGTAGGAATCTTATTTAGGACTTTGAGCTCCACCTTCAGTTTTTTCTCTTTCAATTTTAGTTCGAATATTGTCAGAATATTCTCGATCAGGTTCTTGATATCCAATTTTTCCGTCTCCATTTCTACTTCTTTCTCCTCAAGCTCTGAAAGCAGAAGCAAATCTTTGATTATTAAAATCAGTCTGTCGGTGTGCCTTTTTATAATTTCTAAATACTCCTTGGCTTTCTCATCGACATCTTCTTCCAATGTCTCTACGTATCCTTTGATGGCTGTGAGAGGAGTGCGGAGTTCATGAGAGACATTGATGACAAAATCTTTTTTTATTCTTTCCACATTCCTGATTTCTGTTAAATCGTGAAGTGTGATGACTATTTCCTCTCCGGAGGAAAGAAAAGCGGCACTGCAGAGATAACTACGTCCATCCAAATCAAGCTCATCAGTGTAATTTTTCTTATCCTCCTGGACTCTTTTTACCAATTCGCTAAATTCCGGATTCCTGACAGCTTCCCAATAATATTGTCCTTCGACACTTTCGCTCTGGAAAATTCGATTGAAACTCTCGTTGCTCAGGAGAATCTTCCCGTCCTTATCAAGAGCCAAAAGCCCTTCCTCGATCGAGGACAGAATACTGCCCAGCTCCTCTTTCCGTCGCGAAAGTTTATCGAAAAGATTCTTGATCTCTTCAGACATAAAGTTGAAGCTTTGGGCCAGCTCTTTGAGTTCGTCTCTATTTTTTAAAAAAACCTTCGCATCAAAATCTCCCGCGGCTATTCGGCGCGAAGCCAGTGTCAATTCTTTTATCGGTCTGGAGAGATTATATGTAAAAAAGAATGCGCCCACTAAAGCCAGAAGAGTGACCAGCAGGACAAGGCTTAAGATATTAGTCCTTAAGCGGGTTAATAATATGTTGATATCTTTTAGATAAAGGCTGACTCTTAAAACACCGGCTATTCGTCCTTCTCTCTCTAAAGGAAGGCCGACATAGAGCATGTCTTCTTTGACGGTATCACTAAACCGCAGCGATCGGCCAACCTCTCCCGAGAGTGCTCTGGAAATCTCCGGCCTGAATTTGTGGTTGACCATTGTTTTTGGGTTTTCGTCGGAGTCTGCCAGGACAACGCCTTCTTTGTCCACGACGGTGATTCTAGTATTGATTTCTTTCCCGAATTCTTTGACAAAGGAGTCCATTTCTTCAAAACGAAATTCTTCAAAATACAAGAGGACTCTGAATTTCAAACCGCTACCGAGGTTTTCAAGATTATGAGCAAGAATATCCAGATGGAAGTTTCTTATTGCACTATTAGACAAAATAAAAATCAAAAGCGTTAAAACGAGTATGATGAGAAGATATCCACCGAATACTTTTAAGAATATCGAGCGTTTCATTCTTCCAGCTTATACCCGACTCCCCTGATGTTCTTGATGAAACGCGAAGCTTTTCCCAATTTCTCCCTCAAATGTTTGATATGAACATCAATCGTTCGGTCCACAACCGCCTTTTCCTGGCCCCACAGATAGTCTAGGATCTGGTCCCGAGTGAATACCCAGCCTTTCTTTGAACTTAAGAAATACAAAATTCTAAATTCCGTTGATGTCAAATCAATCTTCTTTTTGCCAACATATACTTCATGTTTCTCAGGATGAATTGTCAAAATGTCTCCAACCTCAAGTTTTGCAGGTTCCTCTTCTTTTTTCTGCCGTCTCAGGACTGTCTTCACTCTGGCCACTAATTCCTTGGGAGAGAAGGGTTTGGTGACATAATCGTCCGCCCCCAATTCAAGTCCTATGATTTTATCTGTTTCTTCCCCTCTAGCTGTGAGCATGATGATGGGGATGGAGGAGTATTGGTCTTTTTTCTTTAAATCTTTGCAGATTTCAAGCCCATCCGCATCAGGCAACATCAAATCGAGAATAATAAGATCAGGGATTTCACTCTTAATAAATATAGAGAAACTATTCGCTTCCAGGAAACTTGCTGTCCTGAAGCCAGCCCTCTTCAGGTGAAGAGTGACAAGCTCCAGAATGTCAGGTTCATCATCGACAATGGCGATTAATTCATTCATTTTAAGCTAACTTAACGTGCAGTATCGAATAGGTTGAAACCAATAATATTTTGTATTATACAAAGCTGTGTAAAAATACACAATGAAACAACCTTTGCCGCTGGATCAAGGGAATAAGAATGTTCACAAGAGGTTAGGCTTCGTTTGAGAAGAGCCGTTTAGAACACTTTTTGACATCAAGTTCATTCAAGAAATCGCCGAAATTGAGTCAAAAAACCCTAAAAATAAGAAAGAGCACGCCCGGAGGGATTTGAACCCCCGACCTTTGGATTCGAAGTCCACCGCTCTATCCACTGAGCTACGGGCGCACCGTTCTAAGGATTAACGACTTACGAATTCTTTAGTCTGGTCGTTTCCGTCAATGATGACCGAATTGTGCCATTTATTTTATATTTATGATAACCTGAATTCAATGATTTTAGTAAAACTATGGAGCACATATTATGGGACAAAAACAAGAAATAAGATTAGTACCCTATGAGATGTTATCTCCGGGTTTTGAGGCAGTGTTTACCGGGGAGAAGTCTTCCTCCCCAGTCGAAAAGACGGAAATCATTACAACTCTTACGACAGATGAGGCGGGTCATGTCCTGAGAAAATGGTCTGTATTTCCATGGACATTTCCAGGTCAAGAAAAAGACTGGGATGATGAAATCACATACCTCAACGAAATGCAGGCCAAACTGGGGCGTCTAGATGACAACATCCGTCAGATTCGCGCCCACATCGCAAGTCTTGTACCATGTGACAGCGGATTCCCAGTGACTGTTGACGAATTACTTAATGCCATCGGCCGAGGAAAACTGGAAGAGCCCTCTTTCCGTAACGGCTGCTGGGGTCCCGGTATGTGGTGGGAACTTAAAACATCTCAACCGTCTCACATGGAGAGTATGAATATCATACACACCATATTGACGGGTTATCTCGAAAAGAAACCCAGGAGGGATTTTACAAAAGACTTTCCACACGCAGAAGGATTCATCAATAATGCCTACGAATGGCTTGGACCGGCCTCGAAGCTGACAGAGCTCCAGAGGCTGATGATGGACCGGATGCTTCTGATTGTGGAATACTTCACCAAAACAAGCGATACCATTCCCTGCTCTTCATGGTTGGATGATTCCCATTTACAAGAAGGCGAGCGGGTTGGTAAAGATTTGTTTGAAGAAGGCGGGCAGGGAGCTGAACTCGATGCTCAGATATCAGAAAAAGCGGGCCTACCGAAAATTCATCCGCGCTGGAATCCCAAGTTCCAAGAAACGCTCGACAGTCTAAAGGATCCTGAAAAAAGGGAGCTGTATAAAACCTGCAGTGCCATCGCCTCTGGTGTGCACACTTTATCTGACTGCCATCATAACACATTCCGGAACATCGAAGCCTGGATTCACGGCATTGGCACGGGGAGATTGGACATTCCAACTCGTAAATCTGGAGCAGAAAGAAGAAGACTCGGACATTTGCTGTTCGGGTATGTGTTGGGCCTGGACAAGTGGCTGTTAGGCTCACCGATGCCGTTTTCCATCATGGATTTAGGACACAAAGATATGGGATTTAATCCGAGAAATGAAGTCCTCCGCGTCTACGCTTATCTTGGTGACGAAAGAACTCCCGTGAAAGAATGGCTTGCCGCCTGTCTATGGCACAATCTCAGCTATAATCTTATCGACGAGGAAAATCCTTGTGGTCTTGTTCGTCACAAGAATCTACTCGAGCATGCGACTCAGGTCGGCATCAGCTGGCGTGCCTGGATGGATTCCGTTAAATAACGTCGTTTTCAGGAAGGCCGCTAAAACGCTGACATCTGACTTGAAATCCACCACTCTATCCACTGAGCCGCGGGCGCACCGTGTTGAATTGAATAATTCGGTCAGAGACCTGAAGTACTCAATTTATAGGATTCAGCAGCAGTCATACATTATATATACAGGCTGCTGCACATATATAAGCGACTACTTCTCACCTCTTTCTACGATATGAATCTCTCCGAGGCCC
>JASFPJ010000173.1:0-6958 GCA_050116035.1 Candidatus Aminicenantota bacterium
CTTACCCGAATCGGTCACATGGGATATTCGAGGGAGAAAACACCACCCGCCATCTATATGAGCTCCTGACAAGGTATTTGAAGGAAAATTTGTAGCAGGCATTCCCCTAGTTATCTCTATTTCTTTTTCTTCGAAGGCAGGAGGAAGCGAGGAGGAGGAGGGATCCAGTGATGCGTGTTTTCTGATCCTGTAAATGAGGTAGCCAATGTTGCACGAATCAAATACGGCTCGCTGGCTGAGCCATAAAATATATATCTCACCGTAGAACCTTTGTTCTGTTTGAACTGGAATATTTCTTTTTCAACACCGAAAAGATTTTCATAGACCTTAATGATCAGATGATCATCAAAGCTTAACATCACATTAATCCGGAAACCGCTGGCTATGAAGTTCTTTGAATAGTGTTTTTTGTGAGTCGAGTTAATTTTTATATTCCATTCTTTGTTTAATGTTTCCATGATTTCATAGGAAATTGAATCTTTGTTCTTCTTTTCGCCATAAGATAATTTACAGACCGAGAAGATAAGATGACATTCTCTGTATTCTTTTTTTGTCAGGCAAAATCCGTTCGAACATATCATTATGAGAGTGGCAATCACTAGCACATGTTTTTTCATTTTAATCACCTCATCTTAATTTCCACTCTAGATACAACTCAAAGCACGGATTATTCCATATTGTTTGTAGATAAATCAGAAAGAAGGGAAGGGGGATCTATGTAAGAGACGATTCCCCTTAGTGGCTCCTAACAGAGAGAAGGGAGGATTTAATCCAAGATTTGATTTATGAGATGGCTACGCTTTGTTCGCAACGACAACCAACTTATGAGATTGCCGCCATGCGCTCGCAATGACAGAAAGAGAGAATTTTTTTCGTCTGTTCTCTGTTATGAGGTGGTACCTTGGGGAACGTCCCCCTTTGTTGCTTATTTTAGTTTTTTCTTTATCAGATAGGTGACAAACGATTTGCCTTCAATCTTCGTGTATTTGAAATCCACATCGTCGCCGAAAACTACGCCGTCAAAGTTCACGGGTTCGTAAAACTTCGTGTATTTGAAATCGGCATCTCCCTTGAAATGAGTGTTTTCAAAAGTAACACCTTCAGGGAATTTGGTGTATTTGAAATTTGCGAACCGCTGGAAAGTGGCCTTGTCAAAATAAACGGATTCAGGGAATTTCGTGTACTTGAAATTGGCATCCCCATAGAAACTCGAGCCTGAAAAGCTAACAGCGGCTGAGAATTTCGTGTACTTGAATAGAGCTTCTTTGTGGTATTGCGTGTTCTTGAAGTTGGCGTCACTCTCAAATTTCACATACTTGAACTCAGATTTGCCCTGGAAATCGCATCCCTGAAAATCCACGTCCTTATAGAAGATGGCGTTGTATGTTTCATTTTCATCGTCATCATGGACATAAGCGAGAACGTCCCCTTTGAAAACACAGTTGACAAATGATACAGGGGACCTCACATGACACCAGTAAGTTAAAGTGGAATTTCTACTCCAATTCCTGTTTCTCTTGGATTTTTCATCCAGCGTCACATCTTTGATGGAAGTGAAGTCCAGGTCACCCACGATCTCAGCATCTTTGTACTGGACAGCCTTTCCTGCATTGATCTGGTCGATGATCCGGCTGGCCTTGACCTGAGATTTGGCAAAAGTTAAACTCGGGATCAGCAGCAGAGCGGCAATGAATAGGATTTTAAAAGTTTTAGCTGCTTTCATGCATACCTCCTATTTTTTTCGACTCCTCCTTTTTATTCTTAGGAATGAATATGCCATTTTACCTGCAGAGAAGTCCTTTTAGTAAATATACGAAATTGACGATGAAATTGTTTACGAATGGAAAATATTTGTTGTGGCTGCTGACAGATAAAAAAAATGGGGATTTAGACTTAATTTTCCCCTTTGAATGGCATCACAAATAAAGATTCCTAATCAATGAGATTCAGCGCTCTACTCCTGCTGTTATGAGTAAACTTGAATGTGCCTTGGCCAGGTATTCACATCGCTCGAGCTTTTTACTGGATCTTTGATATTTCGCTTTGAGACATGGCATACTCGCGTTCAAAATCTATCCGTTCCTTCAGTTTTTCCGCTCGAAATCTGTGGACAGGGTCAGTGCTGTGCTGCAGAAGGATGTCCTTGATGGCTTCAGCCAGCTTAAAATTGCGCGCTTGGATGGCTGCCTCCACAAAATTCAACAGTCTATCGATGTGGATGTCGACTGCCTTGGGTACTTTTTCAATATGCATCAGGAGATTGCGGATCTGGGATTCCTGTCCCTGTGGGATGGGGACTCCACCTCTCCGTGCGTATATAGATCCAAAAGCTCGGGTTACATAGAGATACTGCACCTCGTAGATCTCGGGATGAGCTTGGGCTAAGTCTTCTAAAAGGCGCTGCCTTTCTAGAGTATCTTCTGTGGATAAGGCTTCCGAAACAGTCGTGCGAAGCGCCGGCTGGCGGAGCAGCCACTCCACAATCCTCTGGTCTTCACTCGGCTCTCTGTCTTCAAAGGAAGCGAGTTCTTCAAACGTCGTGTAGAGTGCTGGCCAGTCTTGCAATTCCATCAGGATGGAAGCGCGTGCTTTCAGGATTTTAATGAGTTCAAATTCTGCGAGGTCTTCCCGGTTGATTAAATCATTCAGAAGGATCAGGGCTTTCTCATGCTGATTCAAGCTTTGCAGACACAGAGCGGCCTGATAGCCCCATCGAACCTCATTCCTTGTCTCAAACAAGCTTTTATAAAGGTCATAGGCTTTATCGTAGTGCCTTCGAATCCAGAGTCGCCGGGCTCTCTTTTCTACATCAGGATTCCGTTCTCCCAGTTTGGGACAGCATTCTCTGCTGTAGGCTCCCCAATATGCGGCATCGAAATAATTACCGGCACGCACTCTGGTTTCAACATCCACTTCCACATTTTCGAGGAATTGTTTCCACTCGATATCTAACTGAGAGATATCTTTTCCAAACACACGCTTGTAATTCAGTCTTTTCTGGAATTTCTGAAATTTATCCATTCCATAGGTATAAATCAGGAAGCCGATAAACGATGCCGCCGAGTCATAGGCAATTGATTCATCCACCTTCCAGAAGCCTAAAAATGACATGAAGTCAGCGGCTGAGGGGAGTTTGCCCGATTTTAGCGCACCTGCATGGTACCTGTGCGCTTCAGGGAGCCAGACTAACTCGTCTTGGTAAGCCTGGGCCAATCCTTCCACGATTCCGCGGTTAAACCATACAGTGAACTTAGGATGGAAGCCAGCCTGATGAAGGGCGTGCACCAGTTCATGATAAAAGGTTCTTGTGGTCGCCGTGTAATAGCCGAGACAGATCATATTGATCGAGGCGTGAGCTGATCCAATTCCTGTTAAACGCTTCAGGTGGCTGTAGTCCTCAAAAAGGTAGACATCCACAGGTTTCCTGGGGGATGTGTTCCAGTGAGTGGATAAACGTTGCCAGTACCATTCCGCATCGCTGGCGATGGCTCTGATGCTATCTCCTGCATATCCTCCCGGAGCATAGAAAAAATTGAAGTGTTCTGTTCTGTGGATTTGGGATAGCTCACTATGAAGGGCTGCGCGGCCCCAGCCCAATCCGATGTAGCTGCCTAAAAATATCGCTGATGCGAGAACAAGAGCACTGCTGAGAAGAGCCTTTCGGCGGAAATGCTGCAGTTCTTTCTGGTATCCTCCCTCTCCGGAAGGCCATTTGCGACCGAACCTCCACAATCCCAGGTACCAGAGGCAGTAAGCGAGAAGCACAATGAACATGCGTTGATAGAAATGGATCTCCGGAATGGCCATCCCGACACGCTGGTCAAAAGCCAGGGGATCGCCAAGGATGAAATCGACACCGCGCCCCCCTTTTATAAACTGCATAAGGTCCTGGGCAAAAGACAATAGAATGATCAGCAAAACCAGCCCTGCAGACTTAAGCCAGCCCCACCCGCGCATGCCCACCAGAATGCCACCCACTCCAGCCCAGGCTGCCACGGGGAGCCAGGTGACCCAGAAGAAGGGGACTCCTCTGTGGAATAAGCAGCCCCAGGAAACAACGTTGGCGATATACATCACTCCCATTGTGAGCAGTCCCATGACCACGATTCCGGTCAGCACCATCTGTAATGCTCCGCGCATATGCTCGACTGGTGATAGGTCTCGGTATTTCTTGACCATTTTTTTCACTGCCCATCGGGCCAGAAAGAAGAGCACAATTCCTGTCGCAAGGGCGTATAGCTGCGTGAATTCATGCGTGAGGATGTGTAGAGGAGTGGTCAACTGGCCTATAAGGGGAAATGCAAGACCGACCGCTGCACACAAGACAAGAACGTTCCACCAGTGGGAGGGAATGGCTTTTATTCCGCCTTTTTTAATTTGTCTGAATTTCTCTGGTATTCCGATGTTCTTCCAGAGTTTCATGAATGTTGGGAATTTGGTTTTACGATCAGTAGTTCTTTTTTTTGCCATATGGTCATTATCCATCGTTCACCCTTGTGTGGCATATATTATAGGGAAAGTATGGAGTCGAAGCAAAACAATTTGCTTTCGTTTTTAGTCACTTGATTTATCCATATTCAGAAAAATCATCAGGCATGGCACTTTTATCTCTTATTCACGTAAATTAAACGTAGAAATCACTTAACAAAATCATCCTAACTTGTTATCATATAACAAGATAGAGAATTATTTGGACGTTGAAATGAGGATACCCCCTGTTTCTTTCTTTCTCCTCTTTTTTCTATTATCGTGTTTTTCAAATCCTGCATTTATTCCTGATAAATCTCCTCAGGATACTCCGTACAGAATTGTCGCCAAGTATCCTCATCCACCCGGCTCTTTCACTCAGGGATTGGTTTTTGAAAACGGGTATTTGTATGAAAGCACGGGACGCTACGGCCTCTCCAGTCTTCGAAAGATAAAGCTCAAAACCGGAGAAATTGTCAAGGAATTCCCGCTTTCTCCTAACGTTTTCGGTGAGGGAATCACGATTTACAGAGACAGGATTATTCAACTGACTTGGATGTCTCAAATTGGATTCGTGTATGACAAAAAGAGCTTCCGCCTTCTTGGTTCCTTCCGGTATCCGGCTCGAATGGAAGGATGGGGAATAACGACTGATGGAAAGCATCTGATAATGAGTGATGGTTCGAACAGGCTTCACTTCTTGGATCCGGATTCTTTTAGAGTGAGAAGCCGGCTGGAGGTGGTTGACAGTGAAGGCCCGGTGTATAACATCAATGAGCTTGAGTATATCGAAGGTGCGATTTATGCAAACATCTGGCAATCACCAAAAATAGTCAAGATAGACCCGCGTTCAGGACAGGTGACAGCAATAATTGATTTGAGTGATATCGTTCCCAAGGAATATAGAGGTCACGCAGATTATGTTCTGAATGGCATTGCCTATGACTCCGGAGGAAAGAGGTTATTTGTAACGGGAAAGATGTGGCCTCATGTTTTTGAGATAGAGATTATCCAAAACAGGTAACGTCGAATAAACCTTGATTTTTTATTTAGACTTTCGAGTGACCTTCCATTGACCGTGATAGAAATATCCGGATTCCTCTCTGCGCGACCGAAAAGTACCTTCAATAGTGTCGCCTTTCAGCACTCCATCAAAAAAAGTAAGGAGAGTCACTTTATTGTCCGGATCCCAATAAGGATCAAGCTTTCCGCTCACTCTTCCTTTGCTGATCTGGACGAAGTTGATCTTCAACACTTCCAGAGAGCGTGAGGCGGATCTTGGTTCGCCTGTTTGAGAGATTGGCTGGAAAGGCACCTGAGAGCCGCGAGGGATCATGATGACTTCCCCGTAAGCCATGTTTTCGCCTGCAGTGAGCTTGAACTCAATAGAACCCCCTCTGCCCAAGTCGTTGCTGTAGTATTCTCCTTTCCATTCACCTGCGAGCAAAGCCAGATCAGTTTCTTCTCCCTTAACGGAGACAGGTCGGATGATTGAGCTGCATGACCAATTGAGAAGCGCACTAAGGAATGCAATTCCGAACAAACTCAAAGTAATGGGGTTGAGCGTATGGCTTCTTGAACTCAATGAGAATTTCTTACGCATGTTCTTTCTCCTTATTCAAACCTTCTTAGTTATTATACGGAAGAAATTAGCTTTTGGTTAGTAGGAATTATCTTTCTTACTTATAAATTCCTTGTCTTGGTCCAAAAAATAACAGAACGAGGCCGTCCATCTTGCATTTTTTCTCATGAATTGATATTCTTTTGCCCAAATAAATTGAAAAGGGGACAGGAATCTTTTTTACATAAATGAAGAAAAAACCTCTCACAAGAGATACAATTCAGTTTCTCGAGGAAGTACTCCAGAGTTCGAAGCCGGGTCTGGATGCTCAGTTAATAATGATGCCTCATCCCCGGCCTGGGAATAGGATATACTCCGAGGTTGAAGATTCGTGCCTTAAAGCCGGAGTTCTCATACTCCTTTATCCATTGAATGACCGGCTCCATGTCGTCTTCACGCGCCGGACAGATCGAGTCGATTTCCATCAAGCCCAGATTTCCTTTCCAGGCGGACAGAAGGAAAAAGACGAAAGCTTCAAAGAAGCCGCAGTCCGGGAAGCTCACGAGGAAGTGGACATTCCTCCAGATTCTGTCCGGATTCTCGGGGAGTTAACGCCGCTCTACATTCCTCCCAGCAACTACTGCGTTTATCCTATAGTGGGTATTGCAGACGAGCGGCCGGATTTTCATCCGTCAGAGCATGAAGTGGAGGAGGTGATTGAAATCCCTCTTGATCACCTGCTGGACCCAGAGAATATCAGAAGGGAAACGTGGCACTATAAAGGCAGGGATATCCAGGTCCCTTTTTATTCTTTCAAGGGGGATAAGATTTGGGGCGCCACAGCCATGATCCTGGCAGAATTAATCGAATTAATGAAAAGATTTTCCGAAAAGTGAAATTAGAGAAAGTCCCATATTTCCTCCAAATTTC
>JASFPJ010000174.1:0-6918 GCA_050116035.1 Candidatus Aminicenantota bacterium
CCTCATCTGGGGCCTCAAAGAAGAAGGAAAACCGCGAGTGGTCGCATTCAGCCGGAAAACCGAAGTGGAGAGGGGATGTTTTCTTCGCGATGAATGGCTCATTCTCAAAGATTCAAGAGAGGAAAAATTGATGAAAACATCTGAGATTCCTCTCTTCGGAATCCATAACCTGGAGAATGTTATGGCCAGCGCTCTGGTGGGTCACACAATGGGCATTCCTGCGGCTCGAATACGAGAATCCATAAAAGGCTTCCATGGTCTTGAGCACCGGCTGGAGAAAGTCGCAACTATCGGAGAGATTGAATTCTACAACGACTCCAAGGCCACAAATGTGAATGCTTCGCTCAAATCCATCCAGAGCTTTGACCAAAAAATCATCCTTGTTTTAGGGGGGAGAGACAAGGGGGGTGATTTCAAGAAACTCAGAGACCCGGTGGGCGAAAAAGTCAAAAAAGTCATCCTCATCGGCGAAGCCAGAGACAGGATCCGAAAAGCACTGGAGGGAAGTGTACCGATGGAAACGGTCTCATCGGTCAGAGAGGCGGTGAGACTTGGGTATGCCGAGGCCAAAGCCGGTGAAGTCGTCCTCCTGGCACCGGCCTGTACGAGCTTTGACATGTTTCAAAACTTTGAGGAAAGGGGGACTGTTTTCAAGAATGAAGTGTATGCGTTGAAGAAGGATACAGAAAAAGAGACAGGATAAAAGCATGGAAATTTTCAGACCGTACGGATTCGACAAGACACTTTTCTTTTCCATACTAATCCTGATGGCTCTGGGTTTGATCATGGTATACAGCTCATCTGCGATTTTGGCCAGTGAGCAATACCAGAACACATTCCATTTTTTTATCAACCAGAGCATCGTGGCGGGCATTGGGTTAATCCTCATTTTTCTGATGCTTCCCATAAGAAAACCGTTCTACCACAATGCTTATTTTGTCTACGGACTCCTGTTTCTCTCTCTCATCCTTCTGGTGCTGTGTCTGCTCATGCCTGCGCTGGCGAAGACAAACCGCTGGGTTCAGTTCTATGGACTCCGGTTCCAGCCCTCAGAGCTGGCAAAACTAAGCCTCATCCTCTTTTTTGCCCACTATTTTGACCGGAAGAAAGAAAAAATGAACGAGTTCCAAACTCTTCTCTTTCCGTTGATCATCCTCATTCTCTTTATCCTGCTGATCATAAAGGAGCCAGATTACGGCACAGCACTGTTGATCTTTCTCATCTGCCTGATCATGCTCTTCATCGGAGGGGTGAATCTCAAATACTTTATGTTCCTGGGAATCCCCTCACTCGGTCTTTTCGCATTTTATCTTTTTCAGGCATCTTACAGGCTGGACAGGATTCTTGCCTTTCTCTCGCCCACAAAAGACCCTCAGGGGACAGGATTCCAGATAATCCAATCCAAGCTGGCTGTTGGTGCCGGAGGTCTCTTCGGGGTCAGCTTCGGAGGAAGCACGCAAAAACTATTCTTCCTCCCCTGTTCTCATACCGATTACATATACGCCATAGTGGGAGAAGAGCTCGGCCTCATCGGCACTGTGACTATCCTTTTCCTCTTTCTGGTCGTTCTTTGGCGAGGATTAGTCATTTCCAAAAGAGCCCCCAATTTCTTCAGTCAAATCCTCGCCGCCGGACTCACCCTGGCCATCTTTGCTCAGGCCCTTCTGAACATCAGCATTGTGCTGGGCCTGGGTCCACCGACCGGAATACCACTTCCTCTCATCAGCTACGGAAGATCCTCTCTTCTCTGCACACTTTTTGGAATAGGTATCCTTCTCAATATTTCACAAAGAAAGAAAAATATCCCAAAAAAGAAATGAAGGAGAAAAAAATCATCATCAGCGGCGGAGGCACTGCCGGTCATATTTATCCTGCTTTAGCCGTGGGGAAAAAACTGAAAGAAAAAAATCCCCATCTTGAATTGACTTATGTCGGAACTCACAGGCAACTGGAAAAAAACATAATGGAATACCACAAGGCTGATTTTATCCCCTTAAAAATTGAAGGATTAAAGGGAAGAGGCCTGAAAACTATCAAGTCCCTTTTTCTTCTTCCCTTTTCATTTTTGAAATCTTTTTCCATACTGCGTCGCATACAGCCAGACCTGGTTATCGGAGTGGGAGGATACAGCTCAGGGCCGATTGTTCTCCTTGCCTCCTTGAGAAAGATTCCCACTCTGATTCTTGAACAAAACTTCTATCCGGGGTTCACTAATAGAGTGCTGGTTCGCTGGGTCCGGAAAGCGGTCGTTGCTTTCAAGGGGTCTCTTCCCTACTTCAAAGGAAAAGGGATATTCATCGGCAATCCTGTGAGAGAGGAGTTTACCAGCCTTGCGCCCAAAGCCAGGAACGCAAAGCTCTCCATTCTTATTTTTGGAGGAAGCCAGGGTTCTCATTTCCTGAATAAAGGGATATCCGCCTCTCTTCCTCTCTTGAAAGAGGAAAGAGAAAACTTAAAAATCTTCCACCAAACCGGAGAGAAGGACTTAGAGTGGGTCAAAGAACACTATGCCCGAAACGGGTTTAAAGGAGTGACTGTGGCGCCTTATTTTCCTGATATGGCCAGCTATTTCCAAAAGTCTGATCTCATCGTCAGCCGCGCGGGAGCCTCGACCATCGCCGAATTCATCGCCTCCCAAAAGGCCTCTCTCCTGATTCCATTCTCCAAAGCCGCAGATAACCATCAGGTTCTCAATGCCAGAGAACTGGAAAAAATTAAGGGAGCGGAGGTAATCCTCGAAGAGGAATTCACTCCAGAGCTGTTCACACAAAAAATCTTTCACTTCCTGGAGAACAAAAAAGAGATTGACCGGATGGAAAAAAATATTGCTCGGATCAAAATGGAAAAAGTGACGGAAAAAATTACCGATCTTTGCTTTGAGCTCATGGAAGCCAAACAAAAGGAATAGAAAGTGGGAAAACACGTCTACAGAAAAATCAATCATATTCACTTGGTCGGCATCGGCGGCACGGGCATGAACGGTATCGCTGAAGTCCTTCTCAACATGGATTACAAAATCTCGGGAACCGATATCGTTAAAAGCGAGGTGACTCAGCGGCTCGCAGACCTCGGCGCAGAAATTTCCATCGGCCATAAAGCGGAAAAAGTCGAAGGAGCGGATGTGGTCGTCATATCCACGGCCATTAAAGATGACAATGTCGAGGTTGAAGAAGCCCGGCGCCGCAAAATACCGGTTATTCCCCGGGCAGAGATGCTGGCTGAGCTGATGCGGATGAAATATGGAATCGCAGTCGCGGGTTCACATGGCAAAACGTCCACCACCTCCATGATCGCTCAAGTGCTCGAATCGGCCGGCTTTGATCCCACTATCGTGGTCGGCGGCCGTTTGAACACTGTTGGCGCTCACGGGAAATTAGGTAAAGGAGATTATATCGTGGCCGAAGCGGACGAAAGCGACCGCTCTTTCCTCTACTTATCGCCTTTTATCGCTGTCCTCACAAACCTGGATGACGAGCATCTCGACCAGTATCAGACAGTCGATGAAATCAAAAAAACGTTTATCAATTTTGCGCTCAAAGTCCCGTTCTACTGCCCGGTGATTCTTTGCCTCGATGACCCCAATCTCCAGGCCCTGATTCCCTCTCTCGGCAGAAGAATCATCAGCTACGGATTTTCTGCACAGGCCGACATATTCGCCAGAGATATGCATTTTGAGAAATTCTCGAGTACATCGACTCTCTACTGGAAGGAAAAGAAATTTGGAAAACTCAGGCTTAACGTGCCCGGCACTCACAATATTCACAACGCCATGGCCGCAGTGGCCACCGGGCTGGACCTTGACATACCTTCCGAAACAATCCTGGACGCGTTGGAAAGTTATTCCGGCGCTGGCCGCCGCTTTGAACTGAAGAAAGAAATCAACGATATCATGGTCATCGAAGACTATGCCCATCATCCGACTGAAATCAAAGCCACTCTCGAGGCCACCAAGAGAGGCTGGAAACGAAGAACAGTTGCTGTTTTTCAGCCGCACCGGTACAGCCGTCTCTCTGTTCTGATGAAAAGTTTCGCCACCTCCTTTAACCAGGCGGATATTCTCATCATGGCTGAAATATATCCGGCTGGCGAAACGCCAATTGCTGGAATCTCTGGACAGGTCCTCTATGAGGAAATCAAACAACTCGGGCATAAAAACGTGTATTTTGAACCTGACATGAAAAAAATCGCTCCTCTTGTCGGGAAGATCGCCCAACCCGAAGATATAATATTAATCATGGGAGCCGGGGACATTTACCAGACTATCCCTGATATCGTGAAAACTCTGGAGTCCAGAGGATAAAGATGGCTTATAATCTCAATCCAACTATGCGACACAGATCGCATTCCTATATCTCCGAACCGATGCAGTTCCAACGCGGAAGAGGAAAAATCAAAAAGAAAAAAATCCAGAGGAAGCTCCGGTTGAGATTCATGCATATCCTTTTCGCCTTCATTCTTCTTGGTGGGATATTCTACTCCATGCAGCGCGCCTACCTCTTCTTGATTTCCTGGGATAAACTGGACATCCAAAGCGTGGAAATTGTATCCCGAATGCCTGAAATCGAAGAAGAAATTCATGGATTCCTGGAAGGAAAACGTCTTGGCAACATCCTTCTCCTGGACATCAGTCTCCTCCAGGAAAAGTTCACAGCGCATAGATGGATCAAAGAGGTCCGAGTGAGGAAAATTCTTCCTTCTACTCTCAAAATCGAAACCAAAGAAAGGACTCCCGCCGCTCTGTTGAAACAAGATCATGTCTATATGATCGACGAGGATGGAGTCTTTCTTGAGAAAATAAAACAAGGAGAAAAAGTGAACCTTCCTCTCCTTATCGATTCGAATCAATTCCAAAGCGATTATGAGGAAAAATTAAATTTGGCTTGGGAATGTCTTCGCAGTTTGTCCACACCAGAAAAGGAACAGCTTGAAGTCCTTGACTTGACCGAATTCGAAAACGTGGTTATCCAGCTCAAGGGGGATCAAACAAAGCTCATCATGGGCTATGACCGATTCCAGGAGAAAATAAGATTATACAACAGATTTCAAGCGAAACTGGAAAAGTATGGGGCCCTTGAATACATCGACCTCCGCATTCATGACAGGCTGTACATCAAACCCAAGAGTCCTTTCTTTCAGAGTTATCTCATTCCCCAAGCCGACAAGGAGGCTTTCTGATGCCTAAAAACAGTTATATAGTCGGATTGGATATCGGAACAAAAAAGGTAGCCGCTATTATCGGTGAAATCGGAGAGGACAACAAAGTCGAAATCATAGGCGTGGGAGCCGCAGAGTCCCGAGGATTGAGAAAAGGAGTCGTGGTGAATCTCGAAGCCACGGTCAGCGCTATCAAAAAAGCCCAGGAAGAAGCAGAACTCATGGCCGGGTATGAAATCGACCGAGCCTTCGTCGGAATATCCGGGGCACACATAAAAAGTTTCAACAGTAGAGGAGTGATCGCTGTTTCCGGAAAAAACAGAGAAATCACTCGAGAGGACATTAAACGTGTGATCGATCAATCCAAGGCTGTGTCCATCCCTCCGGATAGAGAAATCATACATATTATTCCTCAAGAATTTGTGGTCGATGACCAGGATGGGATCAAAGACCCGCTCGGCATGAGCGGAATCAAACTCGAAGTCAATGTGCATATCATCACAAGCGCCACAACCTCAGTCCAAAACCTGAGGACGTGTGTCGGGCGTGCAGGTATTGAAGTTGAGCAAATCGTCCTTAACCAGATTGCCGCCAGCGAAGCCACTCTCACTCACGACGAAATGGAGCTCGGTGTGGGTATGATTGATATAGGAGGCGGAACAACCGAAATCGCTATCTTCGAGCGAGGAAGCTTATGGTACACCTCCATCATCCCTATCGGAGGAGACAACTTCACGAATGATATCGCTGTCGGCCTTAGGACTCCTATCCCGGAAGGGGAAAAAATCAAGAAAAAATTCGGTTGTGTATCCAGCACTCTGCTGGATGAACAGGAAACAATCGAGGTTCCATCGGTCGGGAGAGGAAAGAAGCCCCGGATCCTCTCCAGACAGCTCCTGGCGGATATCATCCAGCCAAGAGCCGAAGAAATCTTCCGGCTGGTTGATAACGACGTTAAACGGATGGGGTATGAAAAATCACTGAATTCCGGAATTGTCCTCACAGGCGGCACCGCGCTCCTCGAAGGCTTGGAGGAAGTGGCGGAAGAAATCTTCGACCTGCCTGTCAGACGTGGTGATCCCAGTGGTGTGGGCGGACTGGTTGACAGAGTCAACACTCCAGACTACGCCACTTCAGTCGGCCTTCTTCTTTTCGGATTCAAACAGTGGAAAGAAAAAGGCCTATCCAAAGATCGGAAAGGAAGCCTTTGGGCCAAAATCAAAGAGTGGCTCAAAGAAGCATAGGAGGAGAAAATGACAGAGGAAATGAAAAACAAACTAAAATTTCATCTGGTCGAAGAACGCTTCGGCGCCAAGATCAAAGTCATCGGGATTGGCGGCGGAGGGGGGAACGCGATCAACAGGATGATCCAGACAGGAATTGAAGGAGTCGAGTTTATTTCTGTCAACACAGACCTTCAAGCTCTGAGCAGCAACAGAGCCAGGACAAAGATCCAGATTGGAGGGAAGTTGACAAAAGGTCTGGGCTCGGGAGGCCGGCCGGACATCGGGAAGGAAGCCGCGATCGAGGACACGGAAAAATTGATCGAGATCCTTCAGGGTGCAGACATGGTCTTCCTGACTGCAGGCCTGGGAGGCGGAACAGGAACAGGATCCACTCCGATCCTGGCCAACCTGGCTTCAGAACTTGATATGCTGTGCATAGCGATTGTGACTCTTCCCTTTGAGTTTGAGGGAAAAGTCAGAGCCAAGCAGGCGCAGGAGGGCTTATCCCAGTTAAAAACAGCTGTGGATACGGTCATCG
>JASFPJ010000175.1:0-6909 GCA_050116035.1 Candidatus Aminicenantota bacterium
GCGGGTTGAAGCTTGACACAGGGAAACTCCCCGCATTCGAAACAGAATTCCAACCCCTTCTCTTTGATGCACTTAAGTGTCTCACAGGGTTGGCCCAGATGTCTACATCCATTCTCTCTCCTGCATCCCTTGCAGGCAACTTTTTCTGGATCTTTTTGGATTTTTGCTGCAAATGCCTTTTTGAATTCCTCCGTGATGTTGCCTTCATAAATCTCGCAGTTGAAACAATCCAGGCCACAGGGGGCGGTCAAACTCCTTTTTAAAGCAGAATTCATTTTTTCCTCCTTTTCTTTGAGACTTTTTTCTGGCTTTAAAGCGAAAATCAGGTTTGATTTTAAAGATGCTCCGGCACCTAATAAAATAAGGGCGCTTTGAATAACAAAATGTCTTCGGTTCATTGTGTTCCTCATTTTTTCACCTCTTTTTTTAAATTCCTTCTCATATGGTCTTGTGAAAAAATTATGAAATTTCATTGGCTTTCACTTAATGAGTGGAGAAATAGGAAAAAATGTGACAAAAAAAATGAATGATTTAGACGAGATGATCCTTGATCGCCAGAATCTGCCGGCTTTCACGGAAGAAATGGATATCCTTCACCGTTTTCTTTAGTTTTTGATACTCCGAAGGAAGATCAATACCCAAGACATGTTTTTTCATTCGACAAGAGCAATTCCCATCGGGCTTAAAGAGCACACATTCCTCGTTTAAGAAATTATGCAGCTTTTTTCGACTCCGAGAGACTTTTTTTCTCACCGTGCTTTCCTGCTCTTCCGTTATCATGGAGATTTCTCTGTGGGAAAGGCCGGCGATATCATACAGGATGTAGAGAAGACGGTCCTGGTTGGATAGGCAGTGAAGAATGCCTGTTAAGCATTTGTCACACATTTCTTTGATCCATCTCCTTTTGTCCACTTCCTGCTCAAACGGCGATTCTCTCTCTCCGTTTCTGAAATATTCACTCAGATATCGAGTTGAATAGACCTTTTCGTTCTTGGCTTGCCTCAAGATCACCCTTGAAGCGATAGAGTATATCCATGTGGATATTTTTGATTCGCCTTTGAATGTTTTCAGACTTTTTAAGATCTCCATCCAGGCTTCCTGGGCTGCATCTTTGGCTAACTCAGGATTTTGAATCATCCGATGACTTATGGCGGAAACCAGTCCCCTGTATTCTTTGGTGATTTCTTCTTTGGATTGAAAAGCGGTTTGCATAACTGTCATTTTTATTATTAAGAATAAAACACTAGCTGTCAATAAACCTGCTTTCATTTGACTCGATGTTCATAAATTTTATACAACTTGAGTGGACACAATCATTCCCAAACTGAATAAAGGAGAAAGACGTTATGTGGTTCAATCGTATGGAGCTAGAAATATGGTTTGACAGGTACCAGTATGAGATTGACTATGACATTGGAGAGAGCGCCGTCAAAACCCTCTCTGTGAAGGATACTGAAATTGACCTTGAAAAAGTCCTGCTGCGGTATGGATACCACACAGGGAACCCGGCTTTGAGGAAGGTTATTGCCGAACAGTATCCTGGGCTTTCTGGTGATCATATAGTCGTCACCACAGGGGCCAGCGAAGCCAATTTCGCAGTCGTGGCAGCCCTGGTTAAACCGGGTGACCATGTCATCATCGAGCATCCAAATTATCCATCTCTGTATGAAGTTCCCCGCTCTCTGGGCTGCAATGTCAGCCTCTTCACTCTGAAGTTTGAAAATCGGTTCAGGCCTGACTTAGAAGAGCTGAAGAGAATAATAACTCCTCAGACAAAACTTGTGAGCCTGACACATCCCAATAATCCAACTGGCTCCATGATCTCTGAAGAAGACCTGCACGAAATCATAAAACATGTCGAATCACACGATACCTTTCTCTTGTTTGATGAAACCTACCGCCACATGGCTTTCGATGAAAACCTCCTGCCTCCTGCTGCCTCAATCAGCCCGAAAGTCATCAGCATCGCGAGCATGTCCAAATGCTATGGACTTCCAGGAATCCGAACCGGCTGGCTGGCCACCAAAAACCAATTTATTCTGGATGCGGCTGTGGCTATCAGGGAACAATTGAGCATATCCAATAACACCTTGAGTGAAGAAATCGCCCTCTCTGTGTTGAAGCGGAAGGAAAAGTATTTAGGGAGTGCCAGAAGCCGAATCGAACGAAACCGCGAGCTTGTCGCCAACTGGATGTCCAAACAAGAGGATTTTGAGTGGATATATCCTGAAGCGGGTGTCGTCAGTTTTCCGAGAATCAAGAAACATGTCAAAGTCGAACCTGAAAAACTGTACCGCCTGCTGGCAGAAAAATACAGGACTTTCATAGTCCCAGGCCGCTGCTTTGAGATGGACGAAAACCATTTCAGGATCGGATTTGGGGCAGATGCAGAAGAGATCAAAACAGGACTCTCAAACTTGAACCAAGCTCTAGACGAGCTTCTCGCAACTGAAAAAACGGAGTGAACAGTGATGAACTGGGATGAAATCCCTGAGAGAAAAGACGAGCCAAACTTCGAAAATTTGCTCGCTGTCCTCCGGCGCGAAGTTCCTGACAGACCCACCTTGTTTGAATTCTACTTTAATGAGAGGTTATACAGCCGTTTGGTCCCCGGCCTCATTCCAGCCGATCAAGAGGCGTGGCACAGACGCACCATTCAAACATTCTATAGACTCGGATACGACTTCGCCACAATCCTGCTTCCGGGATTTCAATTCACGGACCCTGACCTTCGGGAGACTAAAGAAACTTTTTCCTTGAATGAAGGCGCCGTGATCCGCAATCAAAAGGAATTCGACTCCTTTGAATGGCCAAATCCTGAAGAGGCGGACTACGAACTCCTGAGTCACCTCTCTAAAGACATGCCGAAGGGGATGAAACTCATCCCCTATTCACCTGATGGCGTTCTTGAGAATGTGGTCAGACTGATGGGTTTCGATGAATTGTGCTACAAATTATCCGATGATCCGCGATTGGTCGAAGATGTTTTCGAACAGGTCGGTGCGCGTCTTGTTCGATATTATGAGAAAGTCGTTCCGTACGAATGTGTGGGGGCCGGTTTGGCCAATGACGACTGGGGATTCATCAGCAACACACTAATCTCAACCGATGCTTTGCGCCGCTTTGTTTTCCCCTGGTACAAACAAATTGTCGAAATCTTTCATTCCGCAGGCAAGCCAGTTATTCTGCACTCGTGTGGTTACTTTAAAAATATCATTGAGGATA
This sequence comes from Candidatus Aminicenantota bacterium, assembly GCA_050116035.1. Taxonomy (GTDB): domain Bacteria; phylum Acidobacteriota; class Aminicenantia; order Aminicenantales; family Aminicenantaceae; genus SOIA01. The sequence continues at coordinate 3,226 of JASFPJ010000175.1, forward strand.
TAATCGAGGATATTCGTTTCGACGGCCGTCATTCCTACGAAGATAACATCATGCCCGTTGAACACGCTTACGAAGAATATCATGACCGTGTAGCCATCATTGGCGGAATCGATGTTAATTTCATGTGCCGCTCCACCCCCGAGGAAGTTTATGGTAGGTCTAAGGCCATGCTGGAACGTGCCGCAGAGCGAGGAGGGTTTGCGCTGGGCACAGGCAACAGCGTCCCGGAATATGTTCCGGATGAAAACTTCTTTGCCCTGATCCGCGCCGCATTAGACCTGGCTTAGATAACTCAAACAGCAAGGTATTGATATAAAAAGAACGGAACTACTTCTGCAAGACGTTTCTGTCAAATTTGAATAACGCGGCCACTTAAATCTCCAGGATAATCCAGAAATTGGTGTGGGTTAGCGAATTATTCGTAACGGATGGAATCGACCGGGTTGGCCAGGGCGGTCTTGATGACCTGATAGCTTATCGTGATCACCGCCACCACAAAAGTGAACGTTACTGTCGCCACAATCCCTCCCGCATCCAACTTTGTCCGAAGAACAAAAAGATTCAGGAACATCCTGGCCGCAAAATAAGCCGCAGGAACCGCAATCAGGTTGGCTATCAGAATGATCTTGAGAAACTTCCGCGACAGCAGGAACACAACCCCCGGCACCGAAGCTCCCAGGACCTTACGAATGCCGATCTCTTTTCTTTTCTGTTCAAAAAGGAGTGAAGCCAGACCGAATAATCCCAGGATGGATATGAAAACCGCTAAAAAGGCAAGGCTATTCAAGATATAATTCATTATCCTTATAGGAACATAGACATACTCAAACAAGTCATCGAGGAACATGTATTCGAAGGGAAAATCCGGCGATGTCTCTTTGAAGACCTTTTCGACATGGGCCAGGCTCCCCTCTATATCCCTGGGACTGACTTTAATCAGGAGGTCGTAATACCAGCTGGGCCGAATACCCATAACCATCGGAGAGATATTGAAGACCAAGGGTTGATGGTTGAAATTTTTGACCACACCGATGATTCTTCCAGGCCGGCCGGCCAGAGCAACCCGTTTTCCAATCGGGTTCGTCATACCCATAAAACGGACTGCTGATTCGTTGACCACATACGCCTCTGAGGCGTCTGTCGGGTATTCTTCAGAAAAATCCCGGCCTTGCACAATCTCCAGGTCAAATGTCTCCGCGTAGTCATGGTCGACATACAGAAAGTTCAATTCCACTTCCTTATCCGCATCCATGCCTTCCCATTCGAAATTATTGACGTTAAAAAGCAAGTGGGGAAGGGCCGAGGCGAAAGTCACATTGAGGATACGCGGGTCCTGCAGTAATCTCTCTTTGAAAGCCTTATGGGTTTCTCTCAACTGGTCATTCACCTGAATGCGCACGATTTGTTTCCGTGAGAAACCCATCTCGGCGTTTCGGATGAGGTGCATTTGTTTGTAGGCAACTATGGTCATGATGATCAGCAGCACGGATACGGAAAATTGGCTGATAACCAGAACAGTCCGAAGAGCAGACCCCTTCCATCCTCTGCTGATATCATTTTTCAATACTTTTACAGGTTGGAAGGCGGAGAGAAAAAAAGCCGGATAGCTCCCCGCAATAAACCCGGTGACCACCGCCGCGCCAACAAGCGAAATGTAGATGAACATATTCCCGGAGCCCAGAAGAGACATCTCTTTACCTTGAAGCCTGTTGAACACCGGAAGGAAAAGATCAACCAGCACAATTGCCAGACAGAATGAGATCAATGAGAGAAGAACTGATTCTCCCAGGAACTGCCTGATGATATCCGACCGTCTGGCACCGACCACTTTTCGCATCCCCACTTCCAGAGCCCGTATGCTGGAGCGGGCCGTTGTGATATTCATGAAGTTGATGCAGGCGATAGCCAGGATCATGACCGCGATCACGCCAAAGATAAGAACGATTCTCCTGTCACTGCGGCCTCCCTGAATGATGTTCAAGTGAGCCTCTCTCACAGGCTGAAGAGCTATTGTGTAGTCATCTTCTGGATGGTATCTCTGGATGATGCCGGCGATCTTGCGGTTAAGGTCCTCCACAGAAGCCCCTTCCTGAAGCTGAACATAGCCATCGGCCTCGCGCCACCAGGAAGAGAGACGCTCGCTGTCATAAAGCTGGAGTGAGGCAATGAAGTCAAACTGAAGGTGCGAATTGTAGGGGACCTTTTCTATGATGCCGGTCACCTCAAGATCCTTTGAGTTGTTCCAGTGGAGAATCTTCCCAATGGGATCTTCGTCGCCAAAATATCTTCGAGCCGCCTCCTTTGTCACGACTACAGAATTCGGCTTATCCAAAGCCGTCTTCTGGTTCCCTGCGGCAAAATCATAGGAAAACATGGAGAAAAAAGAAGGATCGGCAAAAAAGAACCGCTGTTCATAGAACGTGATGTCGTCATACCGGACAGCGCTGGGGTAGCCGCGGGTCCTGACTCGGGTCACATCAACAATTTCAGGATACTCTTCCTTGAGGATCTTGGGCAGAATATAGGGAGTGCTGGGTACTCCCGGGTCACTTGGATCATCGGCTCTCTTGAGAATGATGCGGTAGAGTTGGTGGCTATGTGTGTGGAACGTATCATAGTTTAGCTCGTCATAGACCCAGAGGAAGATGAGGATGAAACAAGCCATCCCCACAGTCAGGCCAGCTATATTGATGAAGGAATAGCCTTTGAATCTCCTGATATTCCTGAATGCTGTCTTGATGTAGTTTTTAAACATGGGGACTCCTGTTTTTGAGAATCTTAAAGGATAACATGATTTTCATTCTGTAAAAAAGCAAATTTCATGCCATATCGAGGGACTGGAGAGAAAGATCGAGAAAAAAGGAAAAAACGGGATTTCAATGTCCGAAATCGGATACAAAATGTTCACATCCGAACAGACACAGAAATTATGGATTTTTTAATTTTTCAGCCTGAATTACTGAACTATTGAACTGGCATGCAGCTCATAATGCATTGTCCTCTCATTCAAGACAACATAGTAAATAATATCGTCATAGACCGTGTATTGACTGCTAAAGGATGCCGTGCCTGTCAGCACCCTGAACTCCGGATCCAGTGGAAAAGCAAAGTCCCGCTTCACAGTATTCCCTTGGAGATCGAGGACCACTAGTTCATAAAGAGAATCTTTCTGGTCATAGGTGGTCACATATATTTTCTTTTGCTGGATTTTCATGCTGGTGAAAGCTGGGTAATAATCTTTAATGAGGTAGTTGAACCTCTGCTTCAGTTCCTCCCATCTCTCGGATGCCCGCAATTCCTGCCAGAATTCCTTTTTGTACTTGTCCGGGACCTTAACCTTGCGATATTTCTTTTCGATATCGAAAAGATGTTCCCCGGTGTTAGAAAAGACCGTGATAAAAAATCCTCTCCGAGTATCGCCCACATAAATCTTATTATCCTGGACAGCCACCTCTAAACAATCAGGAATGACTTCGTAATCCACTTTAACGATTTTTGTGCCGGGTCGGGGCGGAGGCAGAAGCTGGGGTGGATTACCTTGATAGATTTCTTTAATGGGCTTGAGTTCGGAATCGTAAATATTCACAGCGTGAATAAACGGGACTGTGCCCTCTACCCTTTTGAGCGGAAGGCCGACGTAATTCGAGTCCGTTTGCATCAGCGGGTAGTATACATAAAAATAGG
>JASFPJ010000176.1:0-6905 GCA_050116035.1 Candidatus Aminicenantota bacterium
AAAATTATAACCAGAAACTACAACAGGACAAAAGAGCTGTTGGAAAAGAACAAAGATAAACTGCTCAGGGTCGCCAAAGCCCTCCTGGAAAAAGAAGTCTTAGACTCTGATGAACTGAATGCGATTATACAAGGAAAAAAACTGTCAAAAAGCAAAAAAGCTCCTGTCGAAGCAAAAGCGGATAACGACAAATCAAAAAAAGAGCAGAAAAAAATTCAGCCCATAAAAAAACCGGATTTAGCCAAAGCATAAAAGGTGACAAAAGAGTACATCCTTCAGGTTAACGGTCATGATCACACGCTAGGCCCGAGAACCTGGATAATGGGTGTCATCAACATCACTCCTGACTCATTCTCAGACGGCGGCCTTTACTTCGATAAGGATAAAGCGTTAGAGAAGGGACTCCAGCTTATCAAAGAAGGGGCCGACATCATCGATATTGGGGGAGAGAGCACAAGACCTGGCTCTGAACCCGTCTCTCCAGAGGAAGAAATTAGACGGGTTATTCCTGTCATCACTGCCTTAAGAAAACGAGCAGACACATTGATATCCATCGATACGACCAAGTCAGAGGTCGCACACGCCGCACTTGTCGCCGGGGCGGATATCATCAACGATATCAGCGCTCTCCGGTTCGACCCACGAATGGCCCCTCTTGTGGCGCAGGAAGATGTTCCTGTTATTCTGATGCACATGAAAGGAACGCCCAAAACAATGCAGCTCAATCCGACCTATGAAGATATCCTGCTTGAAGTTAAAGCCTTTCTTGAAGGATCAATCGATAAAGCCCAAGCCTCCGGGATAAAAAAAGAGAAAATCATCATCGATCCGGGAATCGGGTTCGGGAAAAGGCTCAAGCACAACCTCGCCCTGATCAACAACCTCCATATCCTGGAGGAGCTGGAGCGGCCCATTCTTATTGGAGTCTCACGGAAATCTTTTATCGGCACTATCCTGGATTCGTCTCCCGAGGAAAGGCTGGAAGGCACTATCGCTTCTGCTGTCCTGAGCGTTATTCATGGCGCCCATATCCTTCGAGTTCATGATGTCGCTTCGGTCAAAAAGGCTGTTCGTGTGGCTGAAGCCATCATGAGAGAGGATTTCTCCCATCCAGCCTCCAGAGAATACGGAGAGAAAAAGAGAGACTATGTTCACTAATATCATCAACGCTTTTTCGCATTTTACGATTGCTGACCTCGTGGATATCCTCCTCGTGACATTTATCATCTATTACATACTCCTGCTGATAAAAGATACCAAAGCGTACCAGATGGCCATCGGATTCGGCATAGTCGGGCTTCTTTTTCTCATCACGAAATGGGGAAACCTGGTCGTATCCCATTCACTCATATTGAATTTCGCGCCCTGGGCGATCATTGCCATCATCATCCTTTTTCAAGGAGAAATTAGAATATTCCTGACGACGATCGGCTCACAATCCTTGCGAGGGCCTCTATTCATAAAACCGTTTACTGAACAACTGGAAAATGTTTTCCTGGCTGTCGATTTTCTGTCCACAAAAAAAATCGGAGCTTTGATCGCGATCGAGAAAGAAATCTCGCTCAAAAGCTTCGTAGACCGGGGAACAAAAATCGACGGAGAGCTCACCAAGGACCTTCTGGTCAGTATCTTTTTCCCCAACTCGCCACTTCACGATGGCGCAGTCATCATCCAGGGGAACAAAATCTCTGCCGCCGGCTGCCTCTTGCCACTGCCCGCACGACATAAATTGGGTGAAGAATACCTGGCCCGAACCCGACATCTGGCCGCCATAGGGCTGTCTCAGGAGACAGACGCAGCTGTGATTGTTGTTTCCGAACAGACCGGAAGAATCTCACTGGCGACCAAAGGAGACCTGAATAGAGGACTGGACAAGGAACATTTGAAGGACAACTTACTCAAATATCTGCAAAAAAGATGAATAAATTTTTACAGAGACTTTTTTTAAAGAATTGGGGGCTCAAACTCTTTTCCCTCCTGATTGCTCTGATCCTCTGGATCACGCTCATTCCACCCGAAAAGATGTTTTCCGAAAAAAACCTGACCATTTCCTTGTATGCCCACAACATCCCTCAGGATATGGAACTGGTGAAGAAGCCGCCAGCTAAAATTGATGTGACAATCCGGGCTCCAAACCGCTACATCGACCAGATCACAACAGAAAATGTTGTCGCCGAACTGAACATGGAAAACGCTTCGCTTTTCCAGGAAGATTATACGCTCAACGAATCCATGATCAGCATGCCCGCAGGTGTCAGGGCAACCGTCATCAAAATCACACCCAACACCGTTAATTTAAAACTCGAAAGGTCTGTTGAGATCATGCTCGAGGTTGTACCCGATACTATCGGAAACCCAATCGAGGGACTCAAGATAGAAAAAATCGAGGTCGATCCGGCTCAGGTTCTCATCAGAGGAGCAGAGAGCAGAATCAAGAAGGATTACAAGGTCCGAACCAGTCCAATCGATATTTCAACTCTGATGCAGACAACAGAACTCGAGGCAGACCTCATCCTTCCCAGCCCTGACTTGAGTTTTGCCACCTCCCTGACAAAAGTCAAAGTCACTATCTTTATCGTGGAAGAAGTCCCCGAAAAAACACCAGGCCAGAAAAAATCGCGGAGAAAATAATCTTCCTCCTTGAATCCTCGGGAATTTTCGCTATAATCTATTCCTGTATCTAACAGCTTCCTATCTAAAATGGAAAAACTCTTCGGGACAGACGGAATCAGAGGCATTGCCGGACAGCCTCCTCTTGACTACTCGACGATTTCCTATCTTGGGAAATCCCTGATCATCCACCTCAAAGAGGAAGGTCTCCCACCCCACGTCATCATCGGGCGGGACACACGTGAATCAGGAGAATGGATCGAGGAGGCTTTGTTTCAGGGAATAAAGGATGCCCAGGGAAAAGCGACTTCTGCCGGAGTGATCCCCACCTCAGCGATTTCCTTCCTGACGAAAAAACACGGATTCTCAGCAGGAATCGTTATTTCTGCATCCCATAATCCTTATGAGGATAACGGAATCAAAATATTCTCTTCTCAAGGAATAAAGATCCCGGATTCATGGGAAGAAAAAATCGAAAAGGCCATCCGGGAAGGCAGAGAAAACATCAGCAGAGAAAAAACAAACATCTCTCCACAAACAACATACAGTCAGGATTACATGGGATTCCTGAAGAACCTGTTTTCTCATGTCCGCTTCCAGAATAAGATTAAAGTTGTCCTTGACTGCTCGAACGGAGCCAGCTCCTCTTTTGCACCAAAAGTTTTTTCGGACCTAGGAGTTGAGACTATCGTTTTGAATGATGCTCCGGATGGAAAAAACATTAATACCAATTGCGGCTCTCTTTATCCTCAAACTCTCGCTCAACAAGTCGTGGAAAACAAGGCGGACTTCGGAGTGGCTTATGACGGAGATGCGGACAGGGCCATCTGGGTGGATGAGAAGGGAAGAGTTTTGAACGGAGATCATACTCTTTTTGTTCTCTCCCGTTATATGAAGGAAAAAGGACTTTTAAAATCGGATACGGTGGTGGCCACGACCATGAGCAACATCGGCCTCGAGAAAGCTCTGGAAGATATCGGCTTGAAACTATTCCGCACACAAGTGGGAGACAAGTATGTTCTTGAACAGATGCTGAAATTGAAAGCGAACCTGGGTGGAGAACAGTCCGGGCACACGATCTTTCTCGATGACTGTCCAACTGGGGATGGGATGCTGACAAGCTTGAAAATGCTCGAGGTCATGGCCACTCGTGATATTCCGCTGTCCAAATTAGTCGAAAACTTTGAAGAATTCCCTCAACTGCTCGTGAATGTCAGGGTTTCGAAAAAAGTGGAATTCAGCCGCTTTCCAGAAATCACGAATACGATGAAGGAGATCGAAGCATCACTTGGAGACTACGGGCGAATAAATGTTCGCTATTCGGGAACAGAACCTGTTGTTCGAATCATGGCAGAAGGCCAGGATGAAGCTGAAATTGAAAGGTATGCCCGGCAGATGGCCGATGCAATCCATAAGTATCTAGGGAAATAGATTGAACAAAGAAAAAAGGGGACAGGCTACTTTTTTTTAAAAAAGTTGCCTGTCCCCTTTTTTAGGAGGACAAAATGAAGCTTGCCGTTAACGTGGATCATTTCGCCACAATAAGAGAAGCGCGTCAGAGTAACGAGCCTGAGCCAGTGCTCGCTGCACTCTTGTCCGAACAAGCTGGAGCTGAAGGCATTGTCTGTCACATAAGAGGTGACAGGCGCCATATCAAAGAGCGTGACTTGAGATTATTCCGAGATGCCATTAAAACAAAGCTCAACATAGAAATGGCGGCGACAGAAGAAATGAAAAGCATCGCTCTGGAGATTAAGCCTGATATCGTTTCCCTCGTTCCTGAACGTCCCGAAGAGTTGACCACTGAAGGCGGCCTGGATGTGATTTCCAATGAAAAGCAGCTCCAACCTCACATCAAGGAACTGCGGAACGCAGGGATAAGAGTGAGTATCTTCGTGGATCCTGATTTAAAACAAATCGAGGCCTGTCACAAGGTCGGCGTTGACCTGATCGAGATCAACACAGGAAAGTATGCGGATTTGAAACCCGGAGAGGAACGCCAAAAAGCTCTTGATGAGATAAAGAAGGCCACAGAGCGCGGCCACAGTCTCGGGCTGGAAATTCACGCCGGACACGGACTGGATTATAAAAATATCCTTCCTGTCGCAGCTATCCCTGAAATTAAAGAATTCAGCATCGGTTTTTCCATCGTGGCTCGCTCTGCCATAGTCGGGATAGAAAAAGCAGTCAGAGAAATGGTCGACCTTATCGAAAAATATTAGTCATCCAGAAAAATCAGCCAGCAAAAGCCTGACTCATCACAAGATAAAAAGAAACTCCACATGGAAATTTGGGATATCGGAGTTTTCATTTTTGACACCGCCTCTCTTTTCTGATAAAGAGTGAGCGGAGAGTGCCTATCTAAGGAAATAATTCCAATAAATGAAATGAGGCCTGCATGGACATTCAAATAAACCTCGAAAGATTACAAAAAGAGATTGAATCGCTCGCCCAGATCGGCCGCAATTCTCAGGGCGGGATAACCCGTCCGTCTTTCAGTAAAGCCGACCTTGAGGCCCGCGACTGGCTCAAAGATAAAATTGAGAGCTCTGGACTCACGCTTCGCGAAGATGGCGCTGGTAATATATTCGGTCGAGTCGAAGGAGATGGACAAACCATAATGGCCGGGTCCCACATTGACACTGTTATCAACGGAGGCATGTTCGACGGCTCAATCGGGGTTCTCTCGGCTCTCGAGTGTTTGAGAAGGATAAAAGAGGAAGGCGTGAAGCACTCCAGGCCGCTCGAAGTGGCAGCCTTCACCGATGAAGAAGGAAATTTGTCTGGAGACTATCTGGGAAGTCGAGCCTTCACCGGGCTGCTGGACAAGGAAATTCTGGAAAAAGGATTGACTCAATTCGGAGTCCCTCTCGTTGAAATCCTCGAGGCAACAGATTTCACGATCCAGAGCATCATGGGGGCCCACGAGCAAAGACCTGACATCGAAGCCTTCATTGAACTCCACATCGAGCAGGGACCTGTGCTCGAGACAGAAAATAAAACTATCGGGATCGTGGACAGCATCGCTGGCAAGCATTACAGATGGTGTTCCTTCGTCGGGAAAGCCAGCCATGCCGGAACCACTCCTCTCGAACTCCGAAAGGATGCTTTCCTGGGCCTTGCGGATTTTGCGCTGAAGGGCACCCAGCACGTGGCCACAGAACACTACGGCAGCATGGTGACCATCGGAAGGGTCAGCGTTATGCCTGGGGCTTTCAGCATAGTTCCCGGGAAGGTGGATTTTTCCTTTGAATTCAGGAGTCAATCGAAAAAAACGCTTGAAGACCTGGAAAAACATCTCTTTTCACTCGCCGCAGATATCGCATCGACTCGAGGCCTGGAGTTTGGTTCCAAGCTCGTGGATCATACAGACCCGGTGAGCATCCCCTCCCGAATCCAGGAAATCATGAAGGAAGAATGTGAAAATCTAGGATATTCTTCCATGATTCTGTCCAGCGGCGCAGGCCACGACGCCATGATTTTAGCCAATATCGCAGAGCCCGGGATGGTATTCATTCCCTGTGTGGATGGGATCAGCCACTCTCCTCAGGAGATGATCAAGTGGGAGGATCTCGAAAAAGGAGCGAACCTGCTTCTCCAGGTTTTGATCAGACTGGCCAGCTAATTTCTGTGGATTTTTTATCCCTCATAATCATCCGGCTTGGGACGGAATCTCCGCGCTTCCTTTTTCTGGGAATGCTTCCTCTTGTCCTCCAGCATCTTGAGTTTCGCCCTTTTTGATCGTTTTCTTTTCTGGCGGCGAATCTTTTCAATCCTCTGCTGTTCCTCGCTTTCCTTTCCTTTAATCATTTCCTCAATCTTATCGGTAAGGATTCGCCTGGCGAGATAGCGGTTCAGCGCCTGGTATCTTTCCTCCTGGCATTTCACCTCGATCTGGGTGGGGAGATGCTTCAAATAGACACAGGTCGAGGCCTTGTTGACCCTCTGGCCGCCTCTGCCGCTAGAGCGGATGAACTTCTCGACGATATCTTTCTCAAAGATGCCCAGCCCTTCCATCCTTTTGCGCAAGGCTTCCTGCTTGTCTTTGCTGACGCTGATATTTCCCATTTCTGATTAATCCGAATTGCCCTTTTGAGACAACTGCGCTAGGCGTTTCTCGAAATACTGATTCATTCCCTCGGCAAATCGGTCGTGAGGGACAAGAGGCTTTTCCAGTTTCTCCATAGTCTTTTCTGATAGACGCCCTTCCTGGACAACTTCCTCTCCGGCCTTCCGCAGCAGCTTCATGTAAGAATGAAGGATCGACTTCAGTAATGGATTCTTTACCTTCAGTA
>JASFPJ010000177.1:0-6866 GCA_050116035.1 Candidatus Aminicenantota bacterium
AAAAATGGACCGGAGACTCAAAGGCCTCCGGCCCTGAGTATTCCCTGTCTTAAATTTTTCTCTTAAAGCTTGATTCCAATACTGAAACCCGCATTGAGGTCTGGGACAGAAGCATTTCCAGTCAGAATCCATGGGCCTTCACGGAAAATTCTGTCGTACATGTATGCATCAATGTAAAATCCGTTCTTCATGTTGACTGTAAAGCCGAAGGCTGTAGTGAGTGAGGAGGTGGGTTCTGCGGTGACTGTATCCCAGTCTTCTGTGAGAGGGTCAGTGTCAATATTAATGAGAGACTTCTCCTTGTAAGTCTCGAAAGTGACAGATGCCCGCATGGTGAACCACGAGAACAGGCGTTTTTCAGCAAACACTCTCAGGATGGGGAAAGAAGAGATTTTCGGATTATCCTTTTGGGTATCCGTGGCCGTTGTCTGTATAGTCGTTTCAACTGTGGATTTACCTTTGGCAAAGCCCGCCTGAATGCCAAAATTATAGCCATCTCCATGGAAAAGAGGCCCCACGAGAAAAATGAGCCCATTCTGGGATCGCTTGTAGGTCGTTCCATCATCCGCAGTGGCAAGATCTGGGTCGATTTCCAGAGAGCCTCCGTAAGAGAGATAGAAAAGATTGGCCACCACGTCCGTGTTGTCACCGAGCACATAGCTTGCTCTGATGTTGGCATCCACATCTGTCCCTGAGAATGAGGCAGTCTCGCTGTCAGCTGTTGAGGCCGCGGCAATCGTGTATTCATAGTTATATTTCGGCTTGCCGAAACCAATATCCAGGTTTAGGCGTAATTTGTCATTCAACATCGTGTAACCGGCTCCTGCCCGGAACATCACTGTCGAGATTTTTTTCTCGAACGTATCATCTCTTTCTGTGGATGGATCCTGGGGATCATTAATCCGATTTCCTGAAACTCCGCGCCCGATAGTGTTGAGACCGAATCCAACTTTTAACTTATCACCCAGGGGAAGAGCGTAGTAGAGGCCGAAGGATCTCACTCCATTCAGGTTTGTCACATTCACGCCATCGACTCCCACATTTGCCTGGCCACACAGCGGAGCGACCAGGCCGTTCAGGTCGTTGATGTCTTGACCCGGTCCAACCCAGATATTGTCTCTGTAGCTTCCATAGCGTTTGCCGATTTGAAGTCCGAGCATTCCGGGCAAGTTGAGTGCCTCTAATTTAATAAAGCCGTAACCACTGTAGGTTAATGTGGCCGAATCCATATCAATATTCACGAAATTCGGATGGTCCAGCATGAAAGTGGGATTGAGTAGGGCATCGACCGAGGTGACGACCATTCCTAAGGGGGAGTACTCATGATAGACAGTGCCACTCAGAACAATCTTACGGGAATCCGTGGCTGATGCATGAATGGTTAAAACCAAGACAAGAGCCCCAATTGCAGCTAACTTTCCGATTCGTTTCATTTTAAATTTCCTCCTTAGCCATGAAATTGAGGTCAAATCTCCCTTCGCTTATCTCTTTTTATTGCATATCTTTACGGGGGAATCAATCGCCTTTAGAGGTGATTATGGAGGTGATTTTTCGTCTTTCCCAGGGGAAATCTTTGATTTTTCAGAGTGGATTTTCGAGAAAAATCTTATTTTAGGAATACTGATCCAATGAATGCTTAGAAATTCCTTTATCTGTTGACTGGTGGGTTGGTCGTCTGAATTTAGATTTTAAAAGGGACACTCGGTGGTAAAGTTAGTTTGAATCAGTAAATAGACCGTAATCAGTCCTTGGTGATGATTTGTTTTTGCTGGGACAGCTTTTTTAGCTTTGAAAACCTACTGAAAAGCTGTTCGAGGTAGGTTCTTGCCTTAAGTTTCCCTTTGCTCAGGAACTGGATAGAGAATATCACGCGCTCAAGACAGCGGATTTTTTCGTCCTTTTTATAAAAATCCTGTTGTCCAGGGAAAATGATCTTTTGTTCATACCTGCATTTCTCGACGCTTTGGTAGATGGCTTCTCCAATCTCATTTTTCGGCTGGCTCCTTTCGTCCGGTATAAACAATAGACCTTTGTCCTTTTCAATTTTGTCTCTGGCATACTCCAGGGAGAGGAGGGCATCCCTGTCAGTGAATGATTCCATTCTTTGTGCGTATTCCATTAAAGGGGCTTCTATATGAAAAGCGAGCCAGGCCATTCGCTCATCTTTTAAAATATCTTCTTCAGGAGAGATTCTTTTTGGGGCAGAGGCTTGTTTTTTTTCGATGATTCGGTCTTCTTGATAAGAGCCGTGCTTCTCGAGAAAACCGCAGGTTTGAGGGCAGTGAATCTCCTTCTCTCTGAGAAGACCGCAACAAAGGCTGCATAGATAGTCATTCAATGCTGGACAGAAACGTTTTCCTTTTCGTTGTTTACACTTTGTGCATTTAGCCATTGTTATGCAGGAAGAACAATGCTGCGTTTAACCTGAATTATTCATAAAATATGCCGACACCATTTTCACAATTTCTTTTATGGATGTTTAATTCACCATATGTCAGCATCTTTTATCCTTCGGGCGAGCCGATCTCACCGCATCTACTTTGTTACAGCGCAATCGCGGTGGACGACCACGTCATCACGAGCGATCGAAGAGAGTGTGGTGATCTCATCATTCTTCGCGACCAGCATGAGATTGTCACATTCGCTACACTCTTCGCAACAGAGTCTACGGCAACCTCGACTCGTGAATAATCCAGGTTAACAAACAAATCCTTAGCAGGTTAGATGAAAAGCGCCGATTGTCTTTTTCTCGGAGGCGATTTCGTTGTAACGTTGAACAGCATTTTCTGTTTTTTCTATGATTAGAATAATGTCCTTCGATTGAGCGGCTTCCTTCACTTCCTCTTCCACTTTCATGATTCCATAAAAGCCTGTTCCTATGACGAGAACTTCAGGGTTTTCCTGGAAGACGTCCTCAATGTCTATGAGAGAGAGTTTGTGTCCGGTTTCCCGCCACCATGAGTCGTTTATTTTATCTGGGAAGAGAATAAGGTCAGAAGTATAGGCCTGGCCCTCAATTTCCATTCGACCAAAAGTGTAAGATTCGATCATTTTCGTTTTTTCATTAAAAATGTATCAGAAGAGAAAACCTTTATTTTTTTCCCATGGATGCCTTTCAGAGCCTTTTGAGCCGCACTCTGTTCAGCCTTTTTTTTGGAACTGCCTTTTGACTTTGCCAGAGACTTTTTTTCCAGAAAAACCTCTACGATGAAGCTTTTTTTATGGTCAGGTCCTGTGGTTGTCACTGTTTTATAGGCTGGGGCTGGAAGGTTCTTCTTCTGCAGGTATTCCTGCAGGGCCGATTTGTAGTTGTTGATCATATATCTCTTGGCTTTGATTTTCTTGAAAATGAATTCCAATTGAGGGAGAAGGAATTTTTTTGCCGCTTTTAGCCCGCCGTCTAAATATATAGCTGCCACCAAAGCTTCAAAAGCTCCGGCCAGAATAGTCTTTTTTTTCCGGCCTCCGCTTTTTTCTTCCCCTTTGCCAAGGAGGATGTTTTTGTCGAGTTTGATTCTCTTCCCGAATTCGGATAACGATGTCGTGTTGGCGGCTGTTGACTTGAGTTTGGAGAGTTCCCCTTCGGATAGTTCATTGTACACCGAATAGAGGTAATCGGCCACAATGAGCCCGAGGACTGAATCTCCCAGGAATTCCAGAGTTTCATTGTCCGAGTCTACGTCTTGCTGGTTTTCGTAGGCGTAAGAACTGTGAGTCAATGCCTGGAGGAGGATATTCTTGTCTTTGAACCTGTATCCTATCTTTTTTTCACACTGTGAGATGTTTCTTTTCATGAAAGAATGACACTCTCCGAAGCATTGACTGTTATACTTTTTTTAAGGATGAAGAGGAGTAAGCGATTTTTCCTCCGACTATTGTCATTTCAGGCGCACCCCTTAATTCCCAACCGTGAAAAGGATTGTTCCTGCTTTTGGATTTGAAAGAGTTCACATCCACGACAATTTTTTTCCTCAGATTCAGAAGCGTCAAGTCTGCATCCGCTCCTTTGCATATCTTGCCCTTGTTTTCAAGCCTCAGGATCAGAGCTGGATTTGTGGAAATCATCTCGACAAATCTGGAGAGGGAGATGACTTTTTCATTCACCAGTTTATCCAGAAGGAGAGGAACCGCTGTTTCCAGGCCGCTTATGCCGAATGGAGCGATGTCGAATTCGACATCCTTCTCATCGACAGTATGAGGAGCATGGTCTGTGGCGAATACGTCTATTGTTCCGTCTTTTACGGCTTTTTTGAGCGCTCGGGCATCTTCTTTGCTCCTCAAAGGGGGATTCATCTTCAGGTTCGTGTCATAGCTTTCAATCATTGAATCCGTCAGAAAAAGATGATGGGGAGTCGCCTCAGCCGTGACTTTCACCCTTTTTTTCTTTGCTTCCTTGATGAGGGCCACGGCTCCTTTGACGCTGAGATGGGCGATATGGATGGCCGCATCCGCCTTTTGCGCAAGTATGATGTCTCGTGCGACTATCGTTTCTTCAGATGAGGCAGGAATCCCCCTGAGCCCAAAGAGATAAGAATAATATCCTTCATGCATGACCCCATCGGCGCTTAGATTTTTGTCTTCACAGT
Source organism: Candidatus Aminicenantota bacterium (assembly GCA_050116035.1). GTDB lineage: Bacteria > Acidobacteriota > Aminicenantia > Aminicenantales > Aminicenantaceae > SOIA01. The sequence continues at coordinate 4,587 of JASFPJ010000177.1, forward strand.
GGTCGATGATGACTGTGTTGAGAATTTTTGAATATTCCAGAGCCCGGCGCATCACCTGGCTGTTCTGGACAGGCATCCCATCATCCGAAAAGGCGACAACCCCAGCGTCTATTAGATCCGCCATATCCGTGAGCTCTTCACCCTTTTCCTCTTTGGTTATCGAAGCGATCGGGAAGACATTCACGGCAGCCTTCTTCTTGGCTTCAGAAATAATGAATTCGGTCACCCCCCGGTTGTCGTTGATAGGGTTGGTGTTGGGCATACAGGCAATAGACGTGAATCCTCCCTTTGCCGCCGCATGGGCACCCGTGGCGATGGTCTCTTTATCTTCATAGCCGGGTTCTCGGAGGTGGACGTGCATGTCTATGAACCCTGGAGCGACCACCAATCCTGAGGCGTCGATACTTTTCATCCCGCCAGCGTTTATTTTCGGTTTGATGTCTATGATTTTTCCTTTGTCTATCAGAACGTCGAGCTTCTTATCTGTTCTGGAGGAAGGGTCGACGACTCTTCCATTCTTAATCAATAGCTTCACGTTCTTTTCCTCCTAACAAAAGGTAGAGAACGGCCATCCGGACAGCAATGCCATTTTCAACCTGCTTGAGTATCACAGATTTTGCACAATCTGCCATGTCTGTCGAGATTTCAATCCCTCTGTTTATGGGTCCTGGATGCATGATAATGGCGTTCTTTTTAGCGCGCCGGAATCTTTGAGCGGTCAAGCTGTAAAGGTTTCTGTACTCCCGAACAGAGGGGAAGAAGTTTTTGGCCTGTCTTTCCAGTTGAATCCTGAGCATCATGATCACATCGGCTCCCTCCACCGCTCTATCCAGGTTGAAGTCGGTTTCTACTCCAAATTTTCTAAATTCCAGTGGAAGAAGAGCCGGAGGCCCCACAAGGGTCACTTGGGCTCCCATTTTGCGGAGAAGGAATATGTTTGAGCGTGCGACCCGGCTGTGGAGAATGTCTCCGACGATGATGATTTTCAGGCCTTCAAAGTTCTTTTTTTCCTGCCGTATTGTGAACGCATCCAGAAGAGCCTGGGTGGGGTGTTCGTGGGATCCGTCTCCGGCATTGATGATATTGGATCGGCTGAATGTGGAGGCATACAGGATGGCTCCGGAACAGGAATGTCTGATGATGATGGCGTCGGGATTCATGGCCTCCAGGTTCAGGATCGTATCTTTGAAGGTTTCTCCTTTCACAGCGCTGCTGACTTTGAGATTAAAGTTGACAATATCCGCACTCAATCTTTTGGCGGCCAGCTCGAAGGAACTCCGGGTGCGTGTGCTGGGTTCAAAGAAGAGGTTGATAATGGTTTTTCCTCTCAAAGTCGGGACTTTCTTGACTTCTCGAGTGGAAATTTCATAGAAGGATTCGGCTGTATCGAGAATAGTTGAGATTTCAGAAGAGGTGAGGTTCTGTATCCCGAGAAGATGCTTGTGTTTGAAAGCCAAGTTTGCTCTCCTATTTTATCCCTGGAGGTTCGGTTATCAGGACTTCATCGTCACTATCGATCTCTTTCAAACGGACCTGGACGATTTCTCTCTTGGATGTGGGGAGAAATTTCCCGGCGTAATCCGCTCTTATCGGCAGCTCGCGGTGACCGCGGTCGATAAGGACGAGGAGTTGAATCGTCTTCGGCCGCCCCAAATCGATCAGGCTGTCCATGGCTGCCCGTATAGTCCTTCCTGTGAAGAGAACATCGTCGACGAGAAGAACGTCTTTTTTCGCGACAGAGAAATCGATTTCTGTCTTTTTGACCATATGTTGAGCTTCCGATTCTGAGAAATCATCTCTGTAGAGAGTGATATCCAAGACTCCTACCGGAACGTCCACTTTTTCATACTCTTTGATCAGTTTCGATATCCTCTTTCCGATGTAGATTCCCCGTGTGCGTATCCCGACGATGACAAGGTTTTTAAGATTGCGGTTCCTCTCGATGATTTCTGTAGTCATCCTGTGCAGGGCTCTCTTTATTTTTGGCGTATCCATAATCCTGGCTTTAATTTTTTCTTCCATTCGGGAACTCCTGATGTCTAGTGAATCTGTATTTTTCTATAGCGGAAAAGCTCATTCTTTCTTTAAAACTCTTTAGTTTTTAATACTATAGAAATTTTCCTCTTAAAAAGCAAGATTTGTATACGAATTAATGGGGTCAGGGCTCGACATTAGACATTCTATTCCTTGATTCAACTTTTGGAATAGGGCATTTGCTGCACCCATCATGGGAGAATTAGCATTAGGATATTCTTTTTGGCAAACAATTTCCTTTTTTTT
>JASFPJ010000178.1:0-6861 GCA_050116035.1 Candidatus Aminicenantota bacterium
TTGACTAAATGGTACGATGACTATTACATGATCCGAAATTTAATTGAGAAGGAAGATGGCTATTACATATCTCATGAAATTTATATGTTTGAAGAAAAATGAAAAAACTCATTCATCTTATTTAACTTTTCTAGTCTTTTCTTTGTGTGTACCAAAACAAGAAAAAATCGAAAGGATTATCGAAGATGGAATTGAAGTCATCGTCAATCATTTGGAACCATGCCAGATTAAAGGCGAATCCATTACCTTAACTTTTAAGGAAGAGTTCTTGATTGATTCAGAAATCGAGAATTTAGCAGATTTGGGAAGTGTAAAAAATCACATAATAAAGCCCACCCCTAACTTTTTATTATATGAAGAGATATAAATGAACAGGACAGTTAAAATGAATTATGAATATAAGAATGCCAATTATGTATATCGTTTGTCAGTTGTTCCAATCACGCAACCATACGCATAAAAATAGCGTATTAAGAGATAAAGAGATAATTTCATGGTGAATTTGTTAGGTGGAGCATCTCAACATCTTCGGATGGTAACCCCAGCCAAAATTCTGGAGATAAGGGAAGCAATCCAGTGAATCACAGAAGGAGAAGCGGTATGAAAAAATTGCTCATCACTTTTCTATTCGGGTTGACTTTTTTGTGTTTGATATCCACTTCGTTTTCCTTCTGCCAGGAGGAAGAAACAGACATCGAGGAACTGAAGAAAAAGGCCCCAAAGGTTTTTATCGACTGTTCCATGTGCGATATCGATTACACACGGACAGAAATCACATTCGTCAATTATGTGCGTGACCGAAAGGAGGCCGATATCCATGTTTTGGTCACGTCCCTGCGAACCGGAGCCGGAGGAAGAGAATACACTATTGCTTTTATCGGACAGAATAAATTCGAAGGTATCAACGACACGCAGAAATATTTTACAGAACAGACGGATACACAAGACGAGATCAGAGAAGGCATGGTCAAGGCGATGAAGGTGGGGCTGATGAGCTATGTCGCCAAAACACCGATAGCCAGCCGAATCGAGATTTCGTATCGCGAGGAAGTCCAGCCAGCCGAAGTGAGGGACAAATGGAATTACTGGGTGTTTCGAATCAGCGGAAGCGGGCGTATTCGAGGTGAAGAGTCCTACAAATACAAATCGATAAATGGCTCATTGTCTGCCAGCCGCGTGACCGAAGAATTGAGAATTAGTCTTTCCGCGTCTGTTTATCATTACAGGGATGATTTCACCTATGAAGACGAAGTTATAGTGAGCACTCAAGACAGCATGTATTTTAGTGGTTTATTCGTTAAGAGTTTGAATGATCACTGGTCTGTTGGATTTTTTCTTTCAGCCGAATCCTCGACCTATGAAAACATAAATTTTTCAATTGTTCCTCAACCGGCCATCGAATACAACCTCTTCCCTTATTCGGAATCAACACGAAGGCAGCTTCGTTTTCTGTACAGAATTGGTTTGAATTCCGTTAAATACAGAGAAGAGACGATTTACGACAAAATGTCAGAAAATTTATGGAGTGAATCTTTATCGATTACGTTTGATGTCCGAGAAAAATGGGGCACCATCAGCACAACCCTCGCGGGATCACATTATTTCCATGATTTTAGCAAATACCATCTGACACTCTTCAGCATCCTCAGTCTTCGCCTGTTTAAAGGGCTTAATTTTTATGTGCTTGGCAGCGGCTCAAGGATTCACGACCAATTGTCATTGGTTAAAGGAGAAGCTTCATTGGAGGAGGTCCTGTTAAGGCGAAGAGAACTTGAATCAAGTTATGATTACTTCGTTTCCATTGGCCTGAGCTTCACCTTTGGGTCTATTTTCACCAATGTAGTCAACCCGCGTTTCGGCTCGCGCGGATATAGCGGATTGTCTGTCATAATCGATTGAGGAGGTTGATATGAGAAAAGTGCGACAGCTAGTCAAAGTGGCGGTACTCCTGTTTTCTTTCTGTTTATTTGTTCCCCGCGTTTTCGCGCAAACTGAACAAGCGGACATGGGTGCGAACAAAAAGGACGCCCCTAGAGTTTTTATTGATTGTGAAATCTGGGATCCTGTTTTCATCCAGGAAGCCATTCAATTCATTACCTGTGTCGAAGACCTCAAAGAGGCCCAGGTTTGGCTGATCATCACTTCCAAAGAGATAGAGACCGGAATGATGGAGTACACCGTTTCATTCAGAGGGCAGAACGAGTTCGAGGGAGACGATGATGAATTGAAATACCAGGCGGAAAAAGACAAGGAGGAGGAGGCTGTTAAGACAGAGATTCTAAATAGAATTAAAATGGGCTTGATGCGATACGTGGGGAAAATGCCGGTTTCCAGCCGGATATCCATTGGATTAATGGATAAGGTGAAACCGACAGATGTGGAGGATAAGTGGAACTTCTGGGTTTTCAGCCTCAGTGCCAGCACCTTTTTAAGCGGAGATAAAAATTATAAGAGTGGAATGTACAGTGGGTCTTTATCGGCAAACCGGGTGACACCTGAGTTGAAAATCAGGATGAGTATGCATGGAATGTACAGCAAAGATAGATTCACTTACGGAGATGAGGTCTATAAGAGTACATACGAAAGTTACGATTTTAATGGGCTGATTGTTAAAAGCATCAGTGAACACTGGTCGGTGGGAGCCTTCTTTTCCGTCTTTTCTTCAAAATATGCCAATGTTGATTTGAGCATAAATCTTGCGCCAGCCTTAGAGTACAATCTCTTTCCTTACTCTGAATCCACGCGGAGAGAGCTCCGATTTCTGTACAGAATAGGCTACTTTTCAATGAGGTACAGAGAAGAGACGATTTACCAGAAAACATATGAAAATCTGTTTCAGGAATCTTTGTCTGTAATATTCGAGCTCAAACAGAAATGGGGAACGTTGAGCATGTCGCTTGAAGGCTCAAATTATTTTCATGATTTCAGTAAGAATCGACTGATGTTTTCAGGAGATTTGTCTCTGAGGATTGTCAAAGGGCTTAATTTTGATATTTATGGCAATTACAGGAGAATTCATGACCAGCTTTCTCTTCCCAGGGAAGGGGCCTCATTAGAAGATCTCCTTCTTCAAATTAGAGAGCTTGAGACAAGGTACAGATATTATATATCTATCGGTTTGAGCTACACTTTCGGATCGACACGCAGCAAAGTGGTCAATCCTCGTTTTGGGGCTGGAGGGAGAAGCATAAGCATAAGTTTCTAAATTTATCCCCGCTCTAATCCTTAATTATCTGCGTTTAAACACGAACATCGATTTAAGTTTAATTATGCCAGTTCCATTTTTTCCAAAGAGAAATATTTGATTTCGTGATTGATAAAAGGTTAACATAAGATAGATGGCTCAAAAGACGTTTTGTCTTTTTTTGACATTTATCCTGGTATCTTCATTGTTGGGGGGAACAAAATCAGAAATGAAAGCACAAACAATCAATCTGCCCAAAACTGTGGGTTCATGGATAAAGCCGGATTCACCCCAGAAAATCACATCTCAAAATATCTTTGACTACATGAATGGGGCAGGAGAACTCTATATAGGCTATCGTTTTGACCATCTTGAGGTTTATGAGTATACGTCCAGCCAAGAAGATGACATCTTAGTGGAACTGTATTTCATGGCCACTTCGGACGATGCCTTTGGCTTACTTTCTCTGGACTGGGGCGGCGAGCCGGTTTCCTTGAGTGGTTCTGCGCAGAACACAAAAAATGAAATCCACCCCCAGTCGATTCGAGCTCTCTACGGCAAAGGTCTGTTGCGCATTTGGGCAGATAACATTTATGCCCGGATTATGGCCTACCGTGAAACTGCAGCCTCCAAAAAAGCTGTGCTTTCCTTGGGGAAGACAATCACCGCAGACCAAAAAAATCCACCAGAACCCAAGCTGTTGAAAGCTCTCTCTCCTCAAATGGAACCGGATTGGAAGCTGCGGAAAGACAGGATGAGTTTTTTCCGTTCCTATCTTGTCTTGAACTCAATTTATTACCTAAGCCCGCAGAATATTCTCGAGCTCGATCATTCCACAGAAGCGGTGACAGCCCCGTATGCGAAAACGAGTGAAATTGGGGACGATAAACGCATTCAATTCCTCCTGGTTAAGTACGAGAATCCGGATCGGGCAAGAAATGCACTGGGCCATTTCCATGATACTTTCCTGCCAGAACACAAGAAAGATACCCAGCCAGATTCAGCCGTTGAAAATTTAAGTGTTTTTGAAGTCGAAGAGGGCTGGTTAGGGTATCAATTGAAAGGCAAATACCTTGCCATCGTGTTTGATTGTCCTGATCAGGAATCCGCTCAATACATGATTCACCAGAATGTATCAAATCTATCAAAGATGGAGAAATAGCATGACAAAGAAAAAAGGAGTTTTAACCCGAAGAGATTTCATTCGGGGCACAGTCGGTGCGACTCTCGGCACTTCTTTAGCAGGACTTAAATGGTCCGAGGCGAAAGGCGCGGCAGCCGGCTCAAGTTTAGTGACTATCGTCCGTGATGAAAAGGCCATGGATGCCGCAAATAATGTGAACAAAGATGTTTTGAAAAAAATGCTCGAGCAAACATTGGTTAAATTCACCGGAGAAAAGACCGTCAAAGATTCGTGGCTGTCGCTGGTCAAACCTACAGATAAGATTGGATTAGTTCCGACTCCTCATCTCAATCCGACTCATAATGAGGTCACAGATGCAGTCAAAGACTCATTGGTAGATTCCGGAATTCCGGAAGCGAATATCTCGCTGGCCCAAGGTGGTCCAGATAAGCCCAAAGCCTGTACCGCCTTGATCGGGCTTCCCGGTCTTAAGGCTCACTGGTTAACAGGCATTGGAACCGTTCTTAAACTTTATATTATGTATTCAGGAAGTCCCCGGAGTTATCATGAACAGAACAACGCCAAATTGGGCGAAATCTGGAATCTTCCCTTTGTTAAGGGCAAGACCAAACTTGTGCTGGTCGATGCACTTCATCCTCTGTGTGATAAAGGGCCCCAGCCTGATCCTAGATACAAATGGGCATACAACGGTTTAATAGCCGCCAAAGATCCCGTAGCCCTCGAGACAGTGTGTTTGAAAATCATCATGAACAAAAGAGAAGAAATGAGAGGGGAGCCCTGGCCGATTTCGCCGCCGCCTCTTTGTGTCGAAGCCGCTGATAAAAAATATGGCCTGGGCACCAGCCAGATGGAAAATATTAAGATTGAGACCTATGGCTGGAAAGAGGGCTTATTGTTGTAAAAGCGATTGAGTTTCAATCTTTCAATTGCCTAATTGGAGGATTGCCCCTAAAGATTCTTTATGGGGAGTCATTTCTTCTGATGATTGACCTTCTGCGTCCCCTGTGCTATTAATTTATATGAAGACTGAGAATTAGATAAAGACTCAAAAAATGATAGGGAAGAGGGGCAAATCAAGATATCTTATGAAGTTCCGATCCTGTCCTCACAGACCAAAACGGAATACGAAATGAGAAGATTGACTTTGTTATTCATGCTTGGAGCTTTAATGATCCTGGCTTTTCCACAAAGCGATACACCTCTGGAATACAACGTGATTCAACTCACTGACAACATGTACCGGGACCACGAACCTCAGATCAACGATAACAATGACGTGGTCTGGCAGGGCTATGATGGGAATGATTATGAAATATACATGTATGAATGGCTGATCGATTGGGTCTGGCAAATCACGGATAACTCATACGATGATGTCAATCCCAAGATAAACAATAATGGCGATATTGTCTGGCAGGGAAGAGATGGCTCTGAATACCAGGTTTTATTCTATGAAGATGAGGCAGATACGATATGGGAAATTTCAAGCAGCGATCCCGGGTCCCATTATAATGCGATGGAGCCTGATTTAAACGATGAAGGCGATATTGTCTGGCAAGAATACGATGGATCTGTCTATAACATTTTCCTTTATAAAAACTCAACAGGAGATATTTATCAGCTAACGACTGACATAATCGCAAACAATTACAATCCCAGGATAAACGATAACGGAGATGTCACCTGGTTCAGGCATTACAGCGATTCAATTCTCTCATTTTCTGATTATTATTATGTCATGCTCTATGATGACTCGACAAATTCAAGTTTCAATATTTGGCTGCAGAATATCAGTTTTGTGGAGGATCTATCAGATATTGATGACGTGGAGCCCAAGATAAACAATAATAAACAGATCGTATGGTCTGCGTATAATTCTTCCTTAACAGCGGATGAAATTTATTATTACGATCTTCTCACCTTAGAATTCATCCAGATCACAGATAACGGTTATTCCGACCTGTTTCCCGATATCAATTCAGAAGGTGATGTGACCTGGTTAAGTATAGACTCGGATGCGGATTACGAAGAAATATTGCTTTACAGGCGTGACACTGGAGATACAGAGCAAATCACCAACACGGCTGAGGAGCCCTACTGGGCTCCGACCATGCCACAAATAAGCGATGTCGGCTATGTGGCATTTCTGGCAACTGAGGCCAGACTGGTAGGCTGGAACCTGGAAGTTTATGTTTATGATGGAGCAGAGATTATTAACGTTTCTGATTCTGATGACAACGAATACTTTCCAAGGATAAACAGTATCGGGAACGTTGTATGGGCTGCGGATATAGACGCAGACGATGATGAAATCTTTCTCGCCACCTTACCCGAAGAAGAGGATGGGGAGGAAAACGATGACGGAGAGGAAAGTCCTCTCGATTGCTTTATAGCCACGGCTTGCTACGGCACACCCTTGGCTGATGAAGTTAAGACTCTTCGACGTTTCAGGGACCGATACTTAATGAAAAATCCCGCTGGCAGGGAATTTATCCGTCTCTACAACAAATATGGTCCCAAGGCAGCAGACTTT
>JASFPJ010000179.1:0-6794 GCA_050116035.1 Candidatus Aminicenantota bacterium
AGTCAAAATCTTCAAAATCCTCACCGAGCTCATCTTTGAAGACTTCTTCATGGAAAAAATCCATAAAAACCTCAAACATCGCGGGCTCCATTCCTGAAGACATCATCAAATCCCAGCCTTTGATTCCTCTCAGTACTTCCTCTAAGTTTCCGTTGACTCCTTCGATTTCCTTGAGAACAGGAAGAATCAGTTCTCCCTTCTTGGTATACACATCATTTTGTATTATCTTAAAGGATTCGATATCGTGTTTTTCCTTCTGGAGAAGGAGTTCCACAATCCTGTCTGCCCGAAAGGAAACATCCCAGTCGAAGCTCATATAATGGGGAAAATCGTCTGAAATCATTTTGTTGTTAGCAGTAACGATAAACCCTTCTTTTGGATTCAAAAAATTCGGTTTCTTGTCCTCATCCAGGAATCCGTTCCACTGGCCGTTCTTTTGCCAACCAGGAAAAGGATAAAGAGCCGCATTCGCAGACCTCAAAGGAATATTACCGCTCATGTAATATCCGATATCCCCCTTCTTATCTGCGTAAACAAAATTCTGCGATGGAGCATCGAAGAGGGCCAGAGCATGCGAAAACTCCTGCCAATTCTGGGCTCTGTTGAGGAGATAGAATGCCTCCATGGTCCTTCCCCCCTCATAAATGGTCCAGCTCAAGGAAAGAGGTTTTTGACTCTCGATAACAATGGGGGTAACTACCGGACCTCGTTCTGTCCAGAGGACATCTATTTCTTCAGCCCTTCTCCTTCCTTTGATCTTGATTACCTCTTTCTTGATGAAGAGGGGCTTCCATTCCCCATTATCCCTGTACATATCTCCGGTATCGTTGAGCTCTTCTATATACAGGTCCTGGACATCAACTGCGGAATTCGTCACACCCCAAGCGATGGATTCGTTGTGTCCGATAATGACGAAGGGAACACCTGGAATCGAAACACCGATGGCATTCACATCTGGACAATTCAGATGAATTTCATACCAAATCGGAGGGAGGCTGATTTCCAGATGCGGATCATTGGCCAAGAGAGGCTTTCCGGATTCAGTCCGGCTGCCCGAGAGAACCCAGCTGTTACTCCCCTGGAATGGAACAGGGGGCAGGACATGGGATATCATGGTTTTTTCAGTTTCGGAAGGGGGAAAGGGAATTCCCTCCTCTAGAATCTGGAAAGCTTTCTCCGCTCCAAGCTTTTTCACCAGATTGCCTCTCACCACTTCACTCCGGTAGTCCGGGCAGAGAAGAAGGGCCATAACTTCTTTGATGATGAGAGAATCCAGAGGAGTCCAGGGTTGAGGACGGTAGCGTAAAACAAGGAACTCAAGCGGCCAGTTCAACCGGCGTGAGTCCATCCAGGAATTGATGCCCTCACTGTATGCGAATATCAGTTCTTTCATTTCAGGCGAGAGTTTTTCAAAATCCCGCAACGCAGCCTCTCCAAGACCCATATTCCTCATGAACTTATCTCTCTCCAGGGCCGCTTCTCCTAAAACCTCAGAAAGTCTGCCTAAACCGGCTCTCCGGGTGAGTTCCATCTGCCACATCCGCTCATGCGCATGCATGAAGCCACAGGCGAAAAAAAGATCTTTTTCGTTCTGGGCAAAGATATGAGGAACTCCCCATTTATCGACGACTATCCTCACTTCTTCTTCCATGCCATCGAGCAAGATTCTTCCTTTCATCTTCGGAGCAGAATAAAAGACGTGAATCAGGATAAAAAGCATAAAACCCAAGAAAAGAGAGAAGACAGAAATTAGAGAGATCTTAAAAATTTTTTTCATCAAAAATCAGAGAGAGGCTGTGAATTTTCCTCAGATTTGAGAATTTCATCCGCTTTATTCAAAAACTCATCCGAAAACTCAATACCCTGCTTTTCTGCTGCCAACAAATTCAGGTGGATTCTCACTTTGCTCATGGATTGAATAGGTATATCCGCAGGATCCTCGCCGTTTTTAACTCGAATGGCTATTTCTCCTGTGGTGTATCCCATTTCAGAAAAATCCCAGCCCAGAGCTGCGCAGGCTCCAAGTCGGGTGGAGAGAAGAAATCCGCCAAAAAGAGGAACGGAATTTTCCCCTGCCACGTTTCCCACATCCTGGAAGGATTCATTGATCGTGTTGTCTGATATTTGATAGATGGCATCAATTTTTTTATTGATCAAAACCTGAGCCGAATGCAAAACCTGACTCTTGTTCGCGATGGGAACATCCACGATTTCCAAGCTGACTTTTTTCCCTTCTTCCCGAGCCAATTCCAGGTAAAATTCTGAATTGATCTCTGAGGGTGTCCATAAGGTTCCTAATCTTTTTGCGCCTGGAATGGTTTCTTTGATAAACAGTAAACTCTGTCGTATGGGGCCTCTTGAAGCCACTCCTGTGACCGTTCTCATGTGGTCCTGGGCAGATCTCCCCGCACCAGCCAGATAAGGATTGGCCACTGATGAGAATATAATCGGAATTTCATGCGTCGCAATCAGAGCGGCTTGAAGACATGGAGTGGAAAGGGCAACGATCATGTCCACATCCATTTCAACAAATTCCTGAGCTATCCTCTGGATTTCAGGAGTGCTTCCGTTTCCGTTCCTTATTTCGAGTTGGATATTCACACCGTCTTGGAAACCATTATCCCACAGAGCCTGAATCACCCCCTTGCGGACTTCATTCAGATGAGGAGCATCGTTAAACTGAAAAATCCCTATAGTGTACAAATTTTCATTGTTTTTCTTTCCACAAAAGAAAAGGGATAGAGAGAGTAGAAGAAGAGCAACGAATTTTTTCATGGATTTGTGCCTACTTTGACCTAATCATATTAATCCAAAAGTATATCTCGAGCAATTTATTTTAGCAAGTTTCAGGAGGCCGGACGAGTTGGGGACAGGCCCAAAAAAAAGGAAAAAAGAGGACAGGCTCCTTTTTCAGGGATTGTCCCTCTTATCTAAAAAAGGGACCTGTTGTGCGTACTCAGTGATTAGGTAACATTTTTTGGATGTCATTGCGAGCGAAGCGCGGCAATCTCATAAAAGGCCAATATCATTGCGAACGGAGTGACGCAATCTCACATATGCAAATACACTTTATTCATACGAGATTGACACGCTTCGCTCGCAATGACATTCCTGCCACCAATATCATTACAAAGAGCGGCACCTAATTACTAAGTATAAAGGCCTGCCCCCTTTTTTCTTTGGGACTGACCCCATTTTCTTTTTTTGGTAAAATAAACCTCGATGGCCCTTTATTACACAGGCACGGCTGGCTGGAGCTATAAAGACTGGGAGGGCATCGTCTATCCAGAGAAAAAACCACAGGGATTCCATCCACTCCTCCTGCTGGCTCAGTACATCAATATCGTCGAAATCAACAGCACATTTTACAGGCCACCTGCAATCCAAATGTCACTCTCCTGGATCAAAAGAGTCGGAAACTATCCTGAGTTTCTTTTCTCAGTCAAGCTCCATCAAGTCTTCACGCACAAAAGAAAAGAATTCACGCAGAAAGATATTGACGATTTCAAGTTTGGCATCGAACCACTCCGAGCAAAAAACAGGCTCGCGGCTATCCTGATTCAATTTCCCTGGTCATTCATCCATACGTCCGCTCACGTTGAATATTTGATCAATCTATTCAAATCATTCGCCGATTTTCCACTGGCTCTGGAAGTGAGACACTCCTCCTGGGACACCCAGAATTTTTATACACTTTTGACTGAACACCGTGTTTGTTTCTGCAACATCGACCAGCCGATATTCCGCAATTCGATCAAACCCAGTTCCATCAGCACCAATCCCGAATTTTCCTACGTCAGACTTCATGGACGAAACTACACGAACTGGTTTAAAAAAGATGCCGGCCGAGATGAACGGTACAACTATCTCTACACGAAACAGGAGCTCGAAGACTGGATAAAAAGAATAAAGGAACTGGGTAATCAAAGCAAAAAGGTGCTTGTCATCACCAACAACCATTATAGAGGACAGGCGCTGGCCAATGCTCTCCAGATCAAAAACATGATCACGGAAGAAAAACTGGATATTCCCTTCCCTCTTCTCAAACAGTATCCTGTTCTGAAAGAAATCGTTGAAAAAATCAGGAGCGGACAGCTCGACCTGTTTGAAGAAGAGGAGGTAGAAGAAAAAAAAGAAAAACAAGACTAAGTGTTGGCAGGCGAAAGGTCTTGAATATGCACTGGTGGGAAAATAATTTTTTAAAAGCCAAAAAAGGAAAACTCTATCTCGGAAAAGAAGAAGCCTCACGAATGGCCGAAAAATACGGAACACCCCTCTTTATCTACAGCCAAAATCAGATTCTGACAAATCTCCACACTCTGCGCAACGCTTTCGAGAAACTCACATCCCTGCAGGTCAGAGTGTACTATGCGATGAAAGCCAATCCACACTCCGGCATTTTAAAAGCCCTCAATAATGAAGGAGTATGGATTGATGCTGTTTCCCCAGGGGAAATCAATAAAGCTCTGAAAGCAGGTTTCTCTGAAGAAAAAATATTTTTCACAGGAACGAGCGTGAGCTCTGATGATCTCCGAGAAGTCTATCAGAAAAATAATCTGATCATCAATATTGACGCTGAAGAACAGCTGGAGCTCATGAAAGAAATCAGGGATAAAATGTTTAGACATAAAAAGTTCAAAGTGGCGGTGAGATGGAATCCCGGCATCGGCAGAGGATTTGACTCAAAGGCCGTTACGGCAGGAGAAAGATCATATGATGGCATCCCCATAAAATTCGGCATCGAAGAAAAAAAGGTCATAGCCATGTTTTCCAAGGCGCTTCACTTTGACTTCATTCCAAAAGGACTTCATCAACATCTCGGATCTGGCTGGACCAGACAGGACTTAGAAGCGGTTAAAAAAGCAGTCGATAAAATGATCTCTATGGCTTCCGAAATACAAAATCAAGGCTTCGAACTAGAGTTTTTAGATTTTGGTGGTGGATTTGCGCCCCGATACTCTCACCAACAGGATGATTTTCCTGTCGAGGACTATGCGCAATACATTTGTCAGAAAATAAAGAAATCCGGATTAAAGATTAAAGCCATTGCCGTGGAGCCGGGAAAATTCCTGGTGGGAAACGCCGGGATTTTACTGGTCAGAGTGGAGTATCTCAAAAAAAGTTACAATAACACCTTTGCTTGTGTGAATGCAGGAACATTCAACACCGTTCCACGACCTGCCATTTATTCTGAGGCTCATCATCATATAGTCAACTGTTCTCATCTGGATTCTGGCAGGATGGAGAAAGTGACTGTCGCCGGAAATCTCTGTGAGGCGGGAGATATATTCGGAAAAGAAATGGTAATGCCTCTGCCAAAGAGAGGCGATATCCTGGCTGTGCTCAATGCCGGTGCTTATTGCAGCAGCATGGCATCAAACTTCAACCTGAGAGACATACCGAAGGAAATACTGATTTAACCAGCCATTTAAAAACCTGAAAAAACCTGACAAAAAAACGGAATTTCCATCCCTCGCACGCAGGAGAAATGCCACTGTCAAGGCCACAAAACTGAGAAGGTTCTGCAAAGTCTTATTTGGGATTTTTCCCTAAGATGTCTTGAAGAGCGTGTTCTGCCTCAGGATAAAGAAATCGGTTTCCAGCCTCGAGAAGCCTTTTGGGAGACACTCTCTGACTCACTAAAAGCATCTCCTCTGCCATCTCACCCAGGATGGTTCGAAGCATAAAACCGGGAGTGGGAAACCAGGATGGTCGCCTTATAATTTTTCCGAGCATTCGAGCGAATTCTTTCTGGAGGAGAGGATGGGGTGCACTCAGGTTAAAAACGCCTGTCAAATCCTCCCTTTTCAATAGAAAGAGGATGGCATTCACTTCATCATCGATATGAATCCAGGAAAACCACTGCCGACCACTTCCCAATGGCCCGCCAGCAAAAAAGCGAAAGGGCTTCAGAAGTTGGAGAAGGGCTCCCCCTTTTGCGCCAAGCACCACACCTGAACGAATGATAACTCGTCTCACACCAAAAGACTCAACTTCATGTGTGGATTGCTCCCACTCCTTGGCGACATTGGCAAGGAAGCCTTTTCCAGGGGAAGAGAATTCATCAATCATGTCATTGCCACGGGTGCCATAAAATCCGATAGCTGACGCTTGAATGACGACTCGGGGCTTCACATTGGCTGATTCGACCGCCTGAACAACCGCTTTTCCGGCGTCCAGCCGGCTCTGGAGGATGGCCTGTTTTCTCTGGGATGTCCAGCGTCCAGAGGCAATATTCTCTCCAGCCAGATTAACTATCGCGTGGGCACCCTCCGCGTATCCCATCCATTCACTGGCATTCGCACCGTCCCACCGAGCCACAGTGGCCTGCGAACCGAAAAGCCTTTGTCCTCTCTCAGGATTACGAGACAGAGCAATAACCTTATACCCTTCCCTCTCCAGGCGGAAACACAGGGCTTTCCCTATAAATCCAGTCGCGCCGGTGACTATGATTTTGTCCATTTCATTCCACAGAAAAAAAGAAGCCAATCCGTTTGACTGTTTTCAGCATCATCAGTACCAGTGAAAACCTCTGTTTTCATTATTCTTTAAAACGGTTGATAAAGGCAAATTTATCGAGGCTCAACCGAGCGGGTCTCTCCTTTTCCGACTCGACCTGTTTTTCTGAAAGAATCGGGCTGATCTCTTCAGAATGTTTCCCCACGATGATCAGAGTGATAACCTGATATTCTTCTGGAATCTCAAGGATCTCTTTCGTTTTACGCGGACTGTAACCTGCGATGGGATGAGCCACAAGACCCAATTCAGTCGCCCTCAAAATCAGGAATCCAGCT